>JBELYP010000008.1:0-59452 GCA_040273995.1 Arthrobacter sp. | reverse complement strand
CAGACGCTGGCCAGCGGCGACATGGAGTAGGTCCAGTGCAGCTGGAAGCTGGAAAGTTCGACGGCGATCGCGTCCCAGCCCTGCGGGTCGCGGATGGCGTCCAGGATGGGCGTGCCGACGTTGCCGGCGGCAATGGCGCGCAGTCCTGCAGCCTGCAGCATGGACTCGGTCATGCCCACGGTGGTGGTCTTGCCGTTGGTTCCGGTGATGGCCAGCCACGGCGCAGTGGGGCGCCCCTCGCGGATACGCACCCGCCAGGCGAGTTCGACGTCGCCCCAGATCGGAATGCCTGCGTCCGCGGCCGCTGCGAGCAGCGGGTGGGAAGGCCTGAAGCCCGGAGAGGTAATGACCAGTTCCGGCAGCTTTCCGTCCACGGTGGACAGGCCGTCGACGGCGTCGGTGCCAAGGCGGACGTCCGCCGCGCCGACAATCTTCAGAGTGTCGGACTTGCCGCGGTTCTCCTCGGAGTCGCTGCCGTCCACCACCACAACGCGGGCACCGAGTTCAATCAGCGTGTCAGCTGCGGAGAACCCGGACAGGCCGATCCCGGCCACGAGTACCCGCAGGCCGCGCCAGTCCGAATCCCAGGTGGTCAGGGATTCCAGTCGGGAGTTTGAGTCATCTGCGGAAGATGAAGTGTTCACTGTCCGGCCACCCAATCAGCGTAGAAGAGTCCCAGGGCCAGGGCCACGCAGAGTCCGCCGATGATCCAGAACCGGACCACCACCGTGACTTCGGCCCATCCCTTGAGTTCGAAATGATGCTGCAGCGGTGCCATCTTGAACACCCGTTTGCCGCCGCTGAGCTTGAAGTAGCCCACCTGGATGATTACCGAAGCGGAGATGATCACGAACAGGCCCGCCAGGATAACGAGCAGCAGTTCGGTGCGGGAGAGGATCGCGAAGGCCGCGATTGCGCCGCCGATTGCCAGCGAGCCGGTGTCGCCCATGAAGATCTTCGCCGGGGAGGTGTTCCACCACAGGAATCCGACGAGCGCACCTGCCATGGCGCCGGCCAGCAGGGCCAGGTCCATCGGGTCACGCACCTCGTAGCAGACGCCGGTTTCACCCGGGTTGGCGAAGCAGGACTGGTTGAACTGCCAGATGCCAATCAGGAAGTACGCGCCGAACACCAGGATTGAGGCACCTGCTGCCAGGCCGTCGAGGCCGTCGGCAAGGTTCACGCCGTTGGTGGCCGCCGTGATGATGACGCTGGACCAGAGGATGAACAGGATGGCGCCGATGATCGTTCCGGCGAAGGCCAGGTCAATCGCCGTGTCCCGCACAAAGGAGATGTTGGTCGACGCCGGAGTAAGCCCCGCACTGTTCGGGAACTGCAGGGCCAGGACAGCGAAGCCGATGCCCACGACCGCCTGCAGGATGATTTTCGCCTTGGCGTTCAGACCCAGGGAGCGCTGACGGGAGATCTTTGTGTAGTCGTCGATGAAGCCGACCAGGCCCATGCCCACCATCAGGAACAGCACCAGTAGTCCGGAGGCGGAGGGCCCGAAGGTGGTGGGATTGATCGCGTAGGAGATCAGGTGCGTGATGAAGTAGGAGGCCACCACGGAGGCAACAATGACGGCGCCGCCCATGGTGGGCGTTCCGCGCTTGGTGTGGTGCGACGTCGGGCCGTCATCGCGGACAAACTGCCCGTAGCCCTTTTTGACCAGGAACCGGATGAACAGCGGTGTGCCGGCGAACGCCAGCACAAGCGCCAGCGAACAGCCGATCAGCAGGGAAATCACAGTGCCTCACCCCGGGTGGTCTCGTCCTGCGTGCCGCCGGCTGTAAGGGTATTCAAGGCAATCCGATCACCAAGGAACCGCAGCCCGGCCCCGTTGGAAGATTTGAACAGGACAATGTCCCCTGGTTCCAGCGAGGCTTCCAGGATGGCCTGGGCCTCCTCGGGGGTGTTGACGAAGGTCGATTCGTCTCCCCAGGAGCCTTCCATCACCGCTCCGGTGTGAAGTGCCCTGGCTCCGGTTCCCACGACAATGAGTTTTGAGATGTTGAGGCGGACCACGTAGCGGCCAATCGCGTCGTGCTCGGTGACGGACTCGTCGCCCAGCTCGAGCATCTCTCCCAGTACGGCCCAGGTGCGCCGGCCCCGGCCCAGCTCGGCCAGTGTGCGCAGGGCAGCACGCATCGATTCGGGGTTGGCGTTGTAGGCATCGTTGATAAGGGTGACGCCGTCCGGACGGTCCGTGCGTTCCATCCGCCAGCGGCTGGCCGCTTTCTGGCCGGAGAGGCCGGCAGCGATGTCTGCCGGGGCAATCCCTGCGGCCAGTGCCGCACCGGCAGCGGCGAGCAGGTTGGCGGTGTGGTGGGCACCGATCAGCCCCGATTCAACCCGGTGCTGCTCCCCGTTGGGGAACTGGAGGGTGAAGACGGGCCTGCCCTGCTCATCCGTGCGCGCATCCAGCGCGCGCAGTGTTGCGTGGTTTCCGGGCAGCTCGTCGGCGGTGGAGGTGAAGGAAAGAACGTTGGCCGTGGTGCGCTTGTCCATGGCAGCCACGCGGATGTCGTCTCCGTTGAGCACAGCGGTGCCTTCCGGAGAGAGTGCTTCCACCATCTCCCCCTTGGCACGGGCAATGTTGTCGACGCCGCCGAACTCTCCGGCGTGGGCGCTGCCGACGCAGAGAACCACGCCGATGTCCGGACGGACCATCTCCGCCAGGTAGCGGATGTGTCCGACGCCGGTGGCGCCCATCTCCACGACCAGATAGCGGGTGCCGTGCCCGGCGGTGAATATGGTCAGCGGAACGCCAACCTCGCCGTTGTAGGAGCCGAGGGGGCCTACGGTTTTGCCGTGGCCGGAAAGAAGGCCGGCAAGCAGGTCCTTGGTGGTGGTTTTTCCTGCCGAGCCGGTGATGCCGATGACTGTCAGGGGGCCCTCAGCACGCAGCCGGCGGACGATTTCCGCTGCCAGCTGCCCCATGGCAGCCACTGCATCCGGCACAACGATTCCCGGAAAGACCGTGCCGTCTGAAGCCTCCACCGGCCGTTCGGTCAGGGCCAGTGCGGCGCCGGCTTCGAAAGCCTTTGCAACGAAAAGATGGCCGTCGGAGAATTCTCCGGGCTTGGCAATGAACATGGCTCCGGGTCCCGCTTCGCGGGAGTCCGTTGTGGCTGACGTCGCTGGGATTCTCGGGTCTGCTGCTGCTGCCCCCACCAGCTCGCCGCCCGTAATTGCCGCTATTTCGGCTGCATTAAGTTCAATCATGACGAATTAGGACTCTACCCCGTCGTTAGTAGGCACTGTGAATCCGGCCCGGGCCAGCGCAGTGCGAAGTTCCACCCGGTCATCAAGGGCCAGGTTGACCCCGTTGACCTCCTGCCAGACTTCATGACCGCGCCCTGCCACCAGGATGGTGTCTTCCGGGGAAGCAAGCTCGACGGCACGGGCTATGGCTGCGGCCCGGGGAGCCACTTCAAGGACCAGCGGTGCCTTGGCACCTGTTCCGGCCGCCCCTGCGGCACTGCGGGCCCCGCTGAGCACATCAGCGCGGATGGCGGCGTCATCCTCGTCGTGCGGATCATCATCGGTGACAATCACGATGTCGGCCAGGCTGGCTGCGATCTGCCCCATCAGGGGGCGCTTGGTCACGTCGCGCTCCCCGGTGGCGCCGAAGACCACAATCACTTTCCCCTGCGGGCGGCGGACGGATTCGAGCGTGCGCTGCAGCGCGTCCGGGTTGTGCGCAAAATCGACAATCGCCGCCGGAGCCTCACAGAGCAGCTGCATGCGCCCGGGCACCTGGACGGTGAAGGGATCATGCTCATCCAAGGCCTGCTGCACCTGGTCTGCGCCGGCACCGGACTCAAGCACCATTGCCAGGGCAAGGGCAGCGTTGGAGACGTTGAAGCTTCCGGGAAGTCCGGTGCGGACCCGCAGCACTTCCCCCTGCGGGGAGCGGAGTTCGAAGCTGTGGCCGAGGCCTTCGCGGCGTACGGCGCGGACCTGCCAGTCGGCGTCGCCGGCTGCTTCGGAGGTGGCAAGCGTGACCCCGCGTTCACCCGCGACTCCCGCCATGCGGCGGCCCCATTCATCATCCACGGTGACTACTGCCCGGCGGCTGCGGTCCGGGCGGAACAGGACCGCCTTGGCCTCGAAGTAGTCCTCCATGGAACCGTGCAGGTCCAGGTGGTCCTGCGTGAGGTTGGTGAACCCGGCGACGTCAAAGACAACACCGTCCACGCGGCGGTAGGAAATTGCGTGCGAGGAGACTTCCATAGCCGCCGCGTCCACGGAACGTTCACGCATCAGGGCAAGCAGTCCGTGGATCTGGGGAGATTCCGGAGTCGTGAGGACACTGGGAATTGCCTCTCCCCCGGCCAGGATCTCAATGGTCCCGATCAGTCCGGTGGTCCGGCCCAGCGCCTTCAGCAGCGAGGTAATGAAGTACGTCGTGGTCGTCTTGCCGTTGGTGCCCGTGACGCCAAAGAGCACCGGCGCGCTTCCGTCCCGGGGCTGGCTGTTGAAAACCGCGGCAGAGAGTGGCCCTACGAGCCTGCGGATGTCCTCGGCCAGGAAAACCGGAAGTCCGGTTTCCGGCAGCTGGGCCAGTCCGGCAGCATCAGTCAGGATGGCAGCGGCCCCGGCCGCTGCGGCGTCGGCTGCGAATCCTGCGCCGTGGTGCCGGGCACCTGGAAGGGCCAGGTAAAGATCGCCCGGGAGGATCTGCGTGGAGTTGATGCTGACCCCGGTCAGTTCCGTATCCCACGCGCCGTCGCCGGTACCAGGCGCCGGCGTGAGGGCCGGGGAGCCCGGGGGAAGCGCCGCGGCAGCAGCGGCAAGGGGAACGGGACGTACCCGTTCGGGCCGCATGCTGCTTTGGGCGCGCTGATTGTTGCTATGTGGCACTGCACTGCTCCAGCTTTAGTACTCGATGGGGTACGTAACCGGCTCCCCTTCGGAGGGGGCTACGTTGTTGGTGGTCAGGACCTGTTCCATGACCTTCTGGAAGGTCTTTCCAGGTTCGATGTAGTATAGGTCCCCCTTGGGCCGCTGAAGGGTTACCACAGCGACGTACTTGGGATCATCCACGGGCGCAATACCAGCATAGGAGACGGTGTACCCGTCATACCCGCCGCTGGGGCTGGGCGCTTCGGCGGTACCTGTCTTGGAACCAACCCGGTACTTTTCGAGGGCACCGGAGGCACCGGACCCTTCAACGGTGGTGGTCTCCAGCATGTGCTGCACTTCCAGGGCCGTCTTCTCGGACACAACACGGGTGCCGGGTTTGCGCTCGGCGGGGTGCTCTGTCCCTTCGGCGTCGATGCGTGCGTCCACCAGCCGCGGCTGCAGACGGACGCCGTCGTTGGCGATGGTCTGGAAAACCATGGCGGTATGCAGGGCAGTCTGTGTCAGGCCCTGGCCGAAGAGCACGGTGTACTGCTGGCGGGTGTCCCAGCTTTCCGGCGGAGCCAGCAGTCCGGAGGTTTCTCCATTCAGTCCTGTGCCCAGCTCCGTGCCGATGCCGAACTTGCGCAGCCAGTCGTAGCGCTGCTGGGGCGTCAGCTGCTCTCCCACCATGACGGTGCCGGTGTTCATGGACTTGGCCAGCACACCTGAGGCCGTCATCTGCACGGTGCCGTGGTCGAAGGCATCCTTGAAGGTCTGTCCGTCAATCGTGTAGGTGTTGTCGATCTGGAAGCGGGAGGTGGGGGTGATAAGTCCCTCCTCGATCGCCGCGGCCATGGTGATGACCTTGGTGGTGGAGCCCGGTTCAAAGGAGTCAGTGACGGAGCGCGCCTTGCGTGACTCGGCCTCGGTGGCGCCGGGGTTGTTGGGGTCCACCGTGGTGGACTCCGCCATGGCCAGCACATTGCCCGTCTCCACTTCAACGACGACGACGTTGCCCCAGTCCGCGTTGTACTCCTGCACCTGGGAAGCAATCGTCTGCTGGGCGAACCACTGGAGGTCCTGGTCGATGGTCAGCCGGATGGAGTCCCCGTCCTGGACCGGGACGTCCTCGTTGGTGGCATAGGGGATGCGGATCCCGTCCCCGCCAATCTCATAGGTCTTGCTTCCGGCCTCACCGGCAAGGATTGAATCCTGGGTCAGCTCCAGGCCCTCCTGGGCACCCTCCGTGCCCAGGAAACCGACAATCGAGCCGGCCACGGGCCCGGACGGGTAAGTGCGCAGCGTGGTCCGGTCCGCATAGACGCCGGGGAATTTCACGGCCAGGACTTTGTCCCGGATTTCGGGGGTGACAGTTTTGGCTACGAAGTTGAAGCCTTTTTCTCCGAGGATGGACCGGCGCAGAGTATCTGTGTCCTGGTCCAGGATGGCTGAGAGTTCTTCCACCGCGGCGTCGAACGTGACCGTCTCCAGATCGCCCTCGGCGTTGCGGCGCTGGTATTCCTCTTCGTCGTAGGCAGCGGAGAGGCGCTGGTCCACCACAATGTCGAACCGCTCAACACTGCGGGCGAGGTAGTTGCCCTCGTTATCCAGGATTCCGCCGCGCAGGGCCGGAACGCCCACTGTAACCAGACGGTTGGCCACGGCGGCGTCCGCCATACCTTCCGGGTCCACTGCCTGCACCTGGAACAGGCGGACACCGAGCATGGTCAGGAGCAGCAGGACAATAATCAGCCCTGCGCGGAGCCTGCCGGTGACTAGGGATACCCTGTGGTTCTCCTCTGCCGGAGCGGGTCCTGCTTTTGCCACAACGTGTCCTCGCCGGTGCTGGTTGGTTTACTGGCCGCTTCTCTGGCTGGGCGCCGGAATGGTGCCGCCGTTCAAGTCGGGTTCCGCTGCAGGGGCCGCCGCCGGAGCAGGCTCCTGTGCTGCAGCAGCGGGTGCACTGTCCCGCTGCTCGGCGGCCCTGGCATTCTCGGCCGGTTCGGGTGCCGCCGGCTGGACGGGGGTTACCGGCCGGGTCAGCACCTGCGGCAGCTCCACCAGCGTTCCGGGTCCGGCGCCTTCCTTGGCCGGTTCCGGATCGCCGGTGACGGCGAGGGTCTGCAGGTCGATCGTACCGAAGGTGGGCGAAACCACCATTCCCAGTTCCGCCGCAGCGCCGGCCAGCACCTGGGGAGCCTGGTGGTGTTCCACCTGCTGGGTCAGTGCTTCGTTCTTCTGGATAAGCTCGGTGCGCTGGTTCTGCAGCTGGACCAGCTGGTACTGGCCGCTGGAGACGGAAATGTTCAGCATCAGGACCGCGGCCAGCCCCGCGGCAAGCACGGCAAAGCACAGGGCGGCCACGGGAACACGGCGCCTGCGGGCAGCTGCCGGCACCACCGCCAGGGGCGTCCGCCGCCGCGGCGCGGGCTGTTCCGGAGATTCGTAGGGCAGCGCGCGGGCAAGGTTGCCCTGAACGGGCTGTGCCCCGCGGGCAGTAACCGGCGGGCGGCGCCGTCCCGAGCGTTCAGTCATCAGCGTGCCCCGTCCATGGTTGCGCGAATCCGTTCGACTGCCCGCAGTTTGGCCGAGGCCGCACGCGGGTTCTCTGCAATCTCCTGATCCGTGGGAACTTCGGTTCCCTTGGTCAGGCGCTTGAGCTGTGCTTTGTGTTCCTCAAGCTCAACGGGGAAGCCCTTGGGGGCTGAGGAACGGGAACCGGCGGCGAAGATGTCCTTCACAATCCGGTCTTCAAGGCTGTGATAGGACATGACCACAATGCGTCCGCCTACACCGAGGACGGAGAGTGCGGAGGGAATGGCACGTTCCAGGACATCGAGTTCTTCATTGACTTCGATACGCAGGGCCTGGAAGGTCCGCTTGGCCGGGTGCCCGCCGGTGCGGGCAGCGGCTGCGGGCACGACTGCCCGGATGGCCTCTACCAGTTCACCGGTCGTCTCAAAGGGTTTGCGGGCCCGGGTGGAAACGATCGATGATGCGATGCGGCCGGCGAATTTTTCCTCGCCCCAGCGGCGGATGATGGAAACGAGCTCGTCCTCGTCATATGTGTTGACGATTTCCGCTGCAGTACGGCCCCGGCTGGTATCCATGCGCATGTCCAGCGGCGCGTCATAGGAGTAGGCAAAACCGCGCTCACGCTCATCGAGCTGCATGGAGGAAACACCCAGGTCAAAGAGGGCTCCGTCGATTGCCTCGAACCCAAGGTCCTCAACCACTTCGGCAATTTCGTCGTAGACGGCGTGTACAAGGTCAGTGCGGTCCTGATAGGCCGCCAGCCTCTCCCCTGCCAGTGCCAGCGCCTGGGTGTCCCGGTCGATGCCAATCACGTGCAGCTTCGGGAAGCGCTCGAGCATGGCCTCCGTGTGGCCGCCCATGCCCAGCGTGGCATCCACAACAATTGCGGTCCGTCCGGCTGCCTCCGCTGCTTCGATTGCCGGAGCGAGCAGATTGATGCAGCGGTCCCGCAGGACGGGTACGTGGCGGTCCTGCGTAGGACGGTCTTCGTTCATTGGTCTCTCCTTCCGCTGCTTGTCCGGTGCAGCGGGTTCTTGGACCAGATCCCCATCCGCGCCTCACGGTACGCCTGGCTCCGGGGAAGGTGAGCCAGGTGAAGTCCGCGGGGCGGCTGGAGATCTCGTTCAAGATCCCGCCGGTGTCCGGCTTCGAATTTCAATGCCTGTGCTGTACTGCGTGCTGTGCAACGGCTAGAAGATGCCGGGCATCGTGTCTTCGTCGGTTTCCGAAAACGCGTTTTCCTGTTCTTCCAGATATTCCTGCCATGCCGTGGCGTCCCAGATCTCTGCCCGGGTGCCTGCACCGATAACGGCCAGTTCGCGCCCAAGTCCGGCATATGAGCGCAGTGCCGGCGGAATGGTGACGCGGCCCTGCTTGTCTGGAACTTCGTCAGAGGCTCCGGACAGAAAAACTCGGATGTAGTCACGTGCCTGGCGTGAAGACAGCGGTGCCTGCCTCATCTGCTCGTGGACCTTTTCGAATTCCTTCTGGCTGAAGACATAGATGCAGCGTTCCTGGCCCCGGGTCAGAACCAGCCCGTCGGCCAGTTCGTCGCGGAACTTGGCGGGAAGAATGAGCCTGCCCTTTTCATCCAGGCGCGGTGAGTGAGTTCCGAGGAACATCGCCCACCACCTGTTCAGATCCGGGAGTTACACCCCTCCTGCACCGCCCTACCCTCTTACGCCCCCCACTTTACTCCACTTCCCTCCACAGTCAACGCAATTCGATAACGTTTTCCGGCGCGTCGCACCCTTGCATCCCAGCAATGGCGCGGAATGGGACCCGTGGGGTTGCAGTGGAGGGATCGAGGGGCGATGGCAGATCGGGAGCGGCTTGGTCAGCGCGTTAAACGGCGAAAGACCCGCCGAAGCGGGTCTCTCAGAGTTCCGGCGGATCGCCGGGGAGGAAAGTGGAGGCGGGAGGGCTAAGGCTGGTCCCTCTTGCGCTCATCCCATTTGTTTTCAAGATTCGACATGAACCCCCGTGGCGCGGCAGCACGTTCCTTGCGGCCGGCGGGAACGTGCGGTTCCGCCTGCTTGCCCTTGGTTGTTGCGTAGTACATCCCCGCACCCATGACCATAAAGCCCAGGATGCCCACCAGGATGTTCAGCGGACTGTCCAGGGTGATTCCCAGGATCAGAACGGCTATGCCCGCCACTGCCACGAGAGCGCCCAGCACGATGCGCCGGGTAGACATGCCGCGGCCGGCCGTCGACGCCATTGAATTGGCGAACTTCGGGTCCTCAGCGTGTAATTGCTGCTCCAGCTGATCAAGCAAGCGCTGCTCGTGTTCTGAGAGTGCCATTACTGTCTCCTTGCGGTCCAAATGTGCCCTGTAAACCAAGCAACGAACCCCGGGTGGTTGTTGTTCCCGCGAAGTTGTCGACGCTGATCTGCACTTACCCACAAGGATAGATTGCAAACGGGTCCGGGGAAAGCCACAGCCGGGAGCGGCCGGACCCTCTCAGGCAATGCTCAGCCTTGGCCTCCGGGCGGCCGGTTCCTGTCCCGCCCAAGGAGCCGTGCCGGCATGATGCCGGATTCCCCGAACCTGCGGTTTATCCGGTCCAGGGCATCCTCCGCGGAGCGCCAGTTGTCATCCCGCCCGTCCAGGGTGAGCTGCTGCCCCGCGCCGCCGGCGGTTTCCAGGTTTTCCGCCCGCAGGCCAATCAGGCGGACACTCATGGGCCGCCGGCCCAGCCCTGCCAGCAGGCCGCGGACGGCTTCGTAGAGCAGCTGGGCGCTGTCTACCGGTTCGGTCAGCGTGCGTGAACGGGTGAGCGTGGAGAAATCCTCGTACCGCAGCTTCAGGGATACGGACCTGCTTTGGAGCCCGGCCGCGCGCATCCGGGCAGCCGTCCGGTGGGCCAGCCGGAGCAGTTCGGTCTCCAGCACTTCATCGTCATCCACATCGGAAGCAAAAGTCTCCTCCGCGCCGATGCTCTTTTCCGCCCGCACCGGGGTCACGGCACGGGCATCGCGCCCCCAGGAAAGGTCGTACACGTGCCGTCCCGGAGCGCCCAGGAGCCGCTGCAGGACCGCAGGCGGTGTATGTGCGACGTCGGAAACCGTGTTGATACCGACCCTGGCCAGTGCTTCCCGGGTTTTGGCACCTACGCCCCACAGCGCGGACACGTCCAGGGCATGCAGGAAGGAAATGGTTTCATCCCGGGGAACCAGAAGCAGGCCGTTGGGCTTGGATTTCGTGGAGGCAATTTTGGCTACGAATTTGGTGGTTGCGATTCCCACGCTGGCCGTAATCCCCAGCTCCTGAGACACACGGCTGCGCACCAGTTCGCCTATGCGGCGGGGCGGCCCCAGCCTGCGCATGGAACCGGCAATATCCAAGAACGCCTCGTCCACGCTTAGCGGTTCTACCAGCGGGGTGATGGATTCGAAGATTTCCATAATCCGCGCCGATACCTGCCGGTACACCCCCTGGTGCGGTTCCAGTATTTGTGCCTGCGGGCACAGCCGGCGGGCTGTGGACATAGGCATTGCCGACCGCACACCGAACTTCCGTGCCTCATAGGAGGCGGAGAGAACCACGGACCGGCCGCCGAGCCCGCCCACAATGACGGGTTTGCCGGTGAGCTCCGGGCGGCGGAGCAGTTCCACTGAGACATAGAACGCGTCCATGTCCACATGCATGATGGTGCAGTCCCGGTTTTCGCCTGCTGCCTCCGTTGCTGTACCCACGTCCTCATACTATGCACGCCCGCTGACACACAGAGGCTCCCCTAGACTGGAAACAGGCCCTGACCCTTCGTCGATGCGGATCTCCATGAGAAAAGTCCTTGCCCTTGTCTGCAGCGCAGCTGTACTGGCAGCCGTAGCAGGATGCAGTTCCACGAACTCGTCCCCGTCTGCGTCCTCCTCGCCTGCTGTCTCGACGGCCGCTGCGTCTCCTTCAGCCACCGGCACCGCCCCGGCGCCCAGCCCTTCGGCGTCGTCGGCTATTGCCGAAGGTTTCCCCTCAACCCTTATCCCGGTATTCACCGGCTCCGAGGCAACAGCCTCCAGCTTCGAAGACGACGGACAGCTTGTCACTGCTTCGCTGACGGCTTCGTCCTCCGCTGCACCGGGAGAAATCCTGGCCTTCTATACGGCACATTTTGAAGAGCTGGGCTTCAAGGCGCTGGAAGGCGATTCCGTTGATTCGACTCCCGCCAAGGACTTCGCCCGGACCACCGGCTCCGAGACAGAAACCGCCAACGTCTCCGTGACCACCCGGGACGGCAGTTCCATTTACACCGTCGGGGCGAACGTGCTGCCCGGAACCGCAGAGACCGCAGGATAGGACTACGCATGAGCCAGGCCCCCACCGCCCCGAACGCAAACCAGGAGAACAGCCGGGCTGCCGCTGCGGCGGAACAGGCCGACTACCGGACGGCACTCTCCGCTGACCTCGAGCAGTTCCTGGACGGACAGCGCGCGGTCCTGGAAGAGGTCTCGGCGGAGTCAGTTCCCCTGCTGGGCGCCGTGCATTCGCTGGCTAAGGGCGGCAAGCGCCTGCGGGCACTGCTGAATTACTGGGGGTGGCGGGGCGCCGGCGGCGGGTTGCTCGCCGAACCGGCCATCCGGTCGGGATTGGCGCTGGAGCTCTTCCAGAGCGCTGCGCTCATCCACGATGACATTATTGACCGCTCCGATACCCGGCGCGGGGCGCCAAGTGTCCACCGCCATTTCAGCAACCGGCATGCTGAGGCCGAGTGGTTCCTGGACGGCACCCATTTTGGTTCCTCCGCCGCGATCCTGGCCGGGGATCTGTGCCTCGCGCTCAGTGAAGAGGCCTTTGCCTCCGTGGGCGAACGCGCGGCGTTCAACACCCGGGCCAGGGCAGTCTTCAACCGGATGCGGACCGAGGTCATGGCAGGGCAGTACCTGGACATCCTTGAAGAAGTGGTGGGTCCGGGACATGAGCCGGAGCGTGCGGTAGTACGGGCCCGGAACATCCTGCGGTACAAGTCCGCGAAGTACAGCATTGAGCATCCGCTGGCGATCGGGGGTGCACTCGCCGGCGCAGACGACGAGCTGCTGGCTGGTTATTCGGCGTTTTCCCTGCCGCTGGGCGAGGCGTTCCAGCTGCGCGACGACGTCCTGGGCGTTTTCGGGGACCCGGCCGCCACCGGCAAGCCCGCCGGGGACGACCTTCGGGAAGGCAAGCGCACCGTGCTGATCGCGTATGCGCTGAGTTCCGGATCCGCGGCAATCCGGAAGCTGATCACGGAACAGCTCGGCCGGCCGGACCTGACTGAGGGCGACGTAGCGTCACTGCGGTCCGCCATCGAAGAAAGCGGAGCCCTTGCAACCACCGAGGCCCTGATCGCCGAGCACACCGAGCAGGCCTTCAGCACCCTCGCCGCGCTGGCGGTGGATGAGCAGACCCGCTCGGCGCTCGAGTCGCTGGCCCATGCGGCCGTGACTCGTACTGCCTAGGGCCCTGTTACCAGGCCAGGGCCTGGGCGCGGCGGCGGATTTCCGTCTTACGGCCTTCCTTCAGGGCGTCCACCGGACGTCCGGGAAGGGTGTCATCGGCGGTGAACAGCCAGCGCAGCATCTCTTCGTCGGAGAAGCCGGCATCTGAAAGGACCGAGATGGTGCCCTTCAGGCTGTCCAGAACGGCGCCGTCATTGATAAACGCTGCGGGGATGCTGCGGATTTTGCGCTCTCCGAGCCGTACCGCAATCAGTGCGCGTTCTTCCAGCAGGCTGTGAACCTTGCTGATTGTTACATCTAGTTGTTCAGCCACATCGGGCAGGGTCAGCCAGTCGGAAACCAGTTCCTCGAGTTCATTCACGCTTCCAAGATTGCCATGCAGGCGGCAATGCGGGCCACTCGCCACTCATTTCGGCTGCCGAATTAGCGCTTTATGTTCGCCCCCGGCTATCGACTTCAGACTTTTCTCGTGTAAATTCGCATAAGTCACACTAATCACTTGTGTAACACCCGCATCACTACTTGTTTTTTGTCACTCGGACTGCGGCAGACGCCGCACCGCCAACAGATGAGGAAACGACCCGAATGACCGTGCAGCCCCCCGCAAGGCCGCGTACTCCGGCCACCGGCATGCCCCGCAAACTCAGCGTAGCTGTCACCACGGCGGCAATTCCGGCTGTCATGATGTCCTCTCTCGCCCTCGCCGAGCCCGCGCAGGCATCGGTGCCGCAGAACCCGGCCAAGGCACTCTTCCCCCAGCTTCCGCTCCAGGCCATGAAGAACGCCGGCGGCGCCGTCGTTCCCGCATCGCAGCTGGCAGCCCAGGTTCCCGCAACCGTCGCGGCGGAATCCGCCGTTCCCGCGACGCACCGTATTGCCCCCGGGGACACCGTCAGCTCGATCGCGGCCCGCTACGGCCTGGACATGAACGAAGTGCTGCGGATCAACAACCTCTCCCCCAGCTCGATCATCTACGCAGGCAAGGAACTCAAGCTCACCGGCACAGCCAAGGCTCCCGCTGCCCCGGCAGCCCAGGCATCGCCTGCCGGCAGCTACACGGTGAAGCCCGGGGACACCCTCAGCGCCATCGCAGCCAAGCACGGAGTCAGCCTTCAGTCCGTGCTGAGCGCCAACAACCTCAGCATGACGTCGCTGATCTACCCCGGCGATAAGCTCACCCTCGGCAGTGGTGCGTCCGCCGCGGCTCCCGCGCCGGCAGACGCCGCACCGGCAGCGCCGGCGGCACCCGCTGCCCCGCAGGCAGGAACCTACACGGTTGTGCCGGGCGACACCCTGGGCGCCATCGCTGCACGCCACGGCGTCAGCCTCCAGTCCGTGCTGAGCGCCAACAACCTCAGCATGAACTCCATCATCCGCCCAGGTCAGAAGCTTTCCCTCGGCGGAGGGTCCACCATTACCACCGCTTCCTCGGCACCCGCAGCGCCGGCAGCGCCGGCAGCGGCCCCCGCGGACCTGGTTCCCAGCACGTTCCTGCACTACACCTACCCGCAGCACGTGGTTGCGAATGCCAACCTGAACAAGCAGACACTGAATTCAATGGCAGTGCCCTCACGATCGCAGATGCAGCAGCTGGTGGCGGACACCGCCCGCGCCATGGGAGTGGATCCCGCACTGGCACAGGCATTCGCGCTGCAGGAATCCGGCTTCGACCAGCGTGCGGTCTCCCCCGCCAACGCAATTGGAACCATGCAGGTCATTCCGTCCTCCGGCGAATGGGCCTCGGACCTGGTGGGACGCCAGCTCAACCTGCTCGATCCGCAGGACAACGTCACCGCAGGCGTTGCAATCATCCGTGCGCTGGTGCGCACCAGCCCGAATCTGGAGACGGCCATCGCCTCCTATTACCAAGGTCAGTACTCCGTGACGACACAGGGCATGTACCCGGACACGAAGGCCTACGTGGCTTCCGTCCTGGCCCACCGCGCAGGCTTCTAGCCGCCCACGGACACGACAGGAGGGAGGCGGATCGGGTGTCGATCCGCCTCCCTCCTGTTTCCGCTTATAGGATCAAAGGGTGCATGAGCCCGTGACTGACCCACTTCTGGAAACCCTGGTAGACAACCGCTACCTGGTGCGGTCCCGCATTGCCCGGGGCGGCATGTCCACGGTGTACCTCGCCACCGATACACGCCTGGACCGTGACGTCGCCCTGAAGGTGCTGTATCCGCATCTGGCGGCGGACCGGGGTTTCCTGGACCGCTTCGAGCGCGAAGCGAAGTCAGCTGCCCGGCTCTCCCATCCGCACGTCGTCGGCGTCCTGGACCAGGGCGTCACAGAATCCCTGAGCTACCTGGTCATGGAGTATGTTCCTGGCCGCACACTGCGCGACGTCCTGAATGAGCGCCACCGGCTGACCCCGCGTCTGGCACTGGCCATGATGGACGCCGTCGTGGACGGTCTGGCAGCTGCTCACGAAGCCGGCCTGGTGCACCGCGACGTCAAGCCTGAAAACGTGCTCCTGGCCAGCAGCGGTGCCATCAAGATCGCCGACTTCGGGCTTGCGCGCGCCGTCACCACCAGCACCAATACCGGCACCCTGGTGGGGACTGTGGCCTACCTTGCCCCGGAACTGGTGACCGGCGCCGGGGCGGACGCACGCAGCGACATCTACTCGGCCGGCATCATGCTCTATGAAATGCTCACGGGGTCGCAGCCCTTCACGGGCGAGGTTCCCATCCAGGTGGCTTTCGCCCACGTCCATTCCTCTGTGCCCGCCCCCTCCGACGCCTGCCCGGGACTGGCCGAGGACCTCGACGAGCTGGTTCTCTGGTGCACGTCCCAGGACCCGGAGGACCGCCCGGTGGACGGCCGGGCGCTGCTCGGGGAACTGCGGCACATCCGCACCTCGCTCGCCGATGAACAGCTGGACTACCACGCACCCGGTATTCCCGGTCCCCCGCCCGCCGCGCACGGAGAGCGGACCACTGTTATAACGCAGCCGCCTTCCGGTGCCACTGAAGTCATCAGCCGGACCGATTCCGCCGCCACCGAGGTCCTGGCGCGCACGGAAAACGCCACTACGGTGCTTGGCCGCGGCCAGAACCCGCCCGGCTATGCGCACGGCAGCTACGACGCCTCTTATGGCGACGGCGAAGCGGACGACGGCGATTTTCCGGTTCCGTCCGGACGCTCCGGGAAGCGCCAGGCCAAGCGGGATTTTAAAGCCAGCCAAAGAGAGGCGAACCGTGCGGCGCAGCGTCCGGAAGTCTCACTGCGCCCGGGCCGTCCGCGCCGCCGCGGGGTGCTGCTGGCTCTGCTCCTGGCCCTGCTCATCGCGGCTGCAGCCTTCACGGGCTGGTTTTTCGGTGCCGGTCCCGGAGCCCTCGTCTCGATTCCCGAAGTCAGCAACACCTCGGTGGAGGCAGCCGGCAGCCGGTTGAGTGCTGAAGGCCTGCGCTACACGACCAACGAGGTGTACGACGAAGTGGTTGCCGCCGGGCTGGTGGTGGGCACGGACCCCGCCGCTGCCCAGCAGGTCCGGCGGTTTCAGCCTGTGACGCTGCTGGTCTCCCGGGGGCCGGAGCTCTTCAGCGTGCCCAATGTGATCCAGCGGCCCCTCGGGGACGCCGAGGAAAAAATCGCCGAGGCAGGCTTGAGCACGGGCACAGTGACCGAGGAATTCAGCGAAGACGTTCCCGCCGGCCAGGTACTGGCCCAGGTTCCGGGCGCTGACGCGGACCTGCGCCGGGGCACCGCAGTTGACCTGACGGTTTCCAAGGGGCCGGCGCCGGTGGAGGTCCCCGCGGTGCCCGGGAAATCCGAACAGGAAGCGGTGAAGCTGATCGAGGAAGCCGGACTGGAAGCCTCGGTTTCCCCGGAACGCGTGAACAGCACCGAAGTCCCCCGGGGCTCCGTGGCAGCACAGATTCCGGCCTCCGGGCTCCTTGAGCGCGGCGGAACGGTCACACTGACAATCTCCGACGGTCCGCGGATGGTGCAGGTGCCCAGCTACGTGGGCAAGCAGGCTGATACTGCGCGGCAGGAATTGGAAAGCCTGGGGTTCCGGGTGGAGGTCAATGAGATCCTCGGCGGCTTCTTCGGAACGGTACGGGCGCAGGATCCGTCCGGCGGCACGGCACCGGAAGGGTCCGTCATAACCCTGACCGTGGTCTAGGCGGCACCCGGCCGGCACACCCGCACCGACCCTGTGCTGCGTACCACCCCGCGGTCCGCAGCACAGGGCTTATGCTTAGTTCTTTTCGGCCAGGGCTCCGGCTACCAGGAATGCCATCTCCAGGGACTGCATGTGGTTCAGGCGCGGATCGCAGACCGATTCGTAGCCTTCCACAAACGCCTCCTGGTCCACCGGATCCGCCCCGCCGAGGCACTCCGAGACATCGTCGCCCGTCATTTCCACGTGCAGTCCGCCCGGGAAGGTGCCCAGCTCGTTGTGCACTTCGAAGAAGCCGCGGACCTCGTCCATGACGTCGTCGAAATTTCGCGTCTTGTAGCCGTTGGGGGACGTCACGGTGTTTCCATGCATGGGGTCCGTTACCCAGAGGACCTGGGCCCCGGAGGCCGTTACCTTCTCCACCAGGGTGGGCAGCTTCTCGCGGATATTCTTCGCGCCCATGCGGGTGATGAACGTCAGGCGGCCGGGCTCACGGTTCGGGTCCAGCTTGTCGATCAGCGCCAGGGCGTCTTCCGCCGTGCTGTTCGGGCCCAGCTTGACTCCGATCGGGTTGCGGACCCGGGACAGGAAATCCACGTGTGCCGAATCGAGGTCGCGGGTCCGCTCACCGATCCACAGGAAGTGTGCAGAGGTGTCGTACGGCTTTCCGGTGCGTGAATCGATCCGGGTGAGAGCCCGCTCATAATCCAGCACCAGGGCTTCGTGGCTGGCGAAGAACTCGACGCGCTTCAGCGCTTCGAAGTCCGCTCCGCAGACATCCATGAAGCGCACGGCGCGGTCAATGTCCCGGGCGAGGGATTCGTAGCGCGAATGCGCCGGATTGGCGGTGAAGCCGCGGTTCCAGTGGTGGACCAGCCGAAGGTCGGCGAATCCGCCCTGCGTGAAGGCGCGGATGAGGTTCAGCGTGGATGAGGAGGTGTGGTAGGCACGGACCATGCGTGCCGGATCGTGCCGGCGGGATTCGGGGGTGAAGTCGAAGCCGTTCACCATGTCTCCGCGGTAGGCCGGGAGGGTGACGCCGTTGCGTGTCTCGTCGTTGGATGACCGCGGCTTGGCGAACTGCCCGGCCATGCGCCCCATCTTGATCACCGGGAGGGAAGCGCCGTACGTCAGTACCACGGACATCTGCAGGATGGTACGGACGCGGGCGCTGATCTTATCTGCAGTCGCAGCCTCGAAGGTTTCGGCGCAGTCGCCGCCCTGAAGCAGGAAGGCCTTTCCCTGCGCGGCCTGGGCGAGGCGTTCGCGGAGAATGTCGACTTCACCGGCGAACACCAGCGGCGGAACCATGGACAGCTCCGCCACGGCAGCGGCATACCCGGGGTCCTCATGCCAGGTGGGCTGCTGGGAAATCGGCAGGGACCGCCAGTCATCCAGCCCGGGATACACGGCGGCACCGGAGGATGGCGGGAAACTGGGATCTAGTTCAGCAGGTTTTTGGGTCACGGCTTAAGCCTACTTCCCGGTGCCCAAAGGCAGCGATCCAATGTGTCCTGTTACGCAGTGTGCATCCGGCCATACCCTAGGCGCCGCGCTGGGTCTCCTGGCTGCCCCCGGGTACGCTGCCGCTGTCGCGGCGGAGGTGATCCTCTGGACTCTCCGGCCGCGCCTGGTCCTTTGACGCAGCGGTCTCCGGTGCGCCAATGACGGTGACCTCACCCGGCTCCTTGACGCCGCTGCGGCGGCCGGCGCCTGGTCCCACGCCTGGCTCCGGGGTGTCCGAGTGCGGCGCCCGGACAGCGGCACTGCGGGATTCCGCCGTCTTGGAGGCCTTGCGCGCCGCCGCCATTTTGTCTTTCACGGTGCTGGCGTAGACGTCAACGTATTCCTGGCCGGAAAGACGCATCAGCTCGTACATGATCTCGTCGGTAACGGACCGCTGCACAAAGCGGTCGTTTTCCATGCCGGCGTAGCGGGAGAAATCCAGCGGTTCTCCAACGATGATGCCAATCCGGCGGATGTTCGGGATCCTGCGGCCGATCGGCTGGACCTTGTCCGTTCCAATCATCGCTACCGGAATAACGGGGACTCCGGTCTGAAGCGCCATCTTCGCCACCCCGGTCTTGCCGCGGTAGAGCCGGCCGTCGGGGCTGCGGGTTCCCTCCGGGTAGATACCCAGCAGGTTGCCGCTCTCCAGCACTTTCACTCCCGCACGGAGTGCCGCCTCGGAGGCAGCACCACCGGAGCGGTCAATGGGCAGCTGGTTGGTCAGGCGGAAGAATGCAGCGGTGAGCTTGCCCTTGATTCCGCGCCCGGTGAAGTATTCGGACTTCGCCAGGAAACTCACCGGCCGGGGAACGGCCAGCGGCAGGAAGATTGAATCCGAGAAAGAGAGATGGTTGCTGACGAGGATCGCCGGCCCTGTGGCGGGAACGTTGTCCATGCCCTTGACCCACGGCCTGAACAGGAGGTTCACCACCGGTCCGATGAAAATCGTCTTCATCACCCAATAGAACACGCGGCCAGCTCTCCCGTCCGGACAAGACAAATACAGGAACCCGTTTGGCTCCCCTTACTACTACTGTAAGCGCCCCGGCGGCGGCGTAGGATTTCCGCCCGGCTGACTCTGCCGACTTTGTTTCCGCCGGGGTGGAAAATCGCCCGCCTAATGCAACCATAGAGTCATGACTTCCCCTGGGGGCCCGGCACCGTTTTCAAGCGCCGGAGAGGGCCCGAACGCATCGACCGGAGTGCTGCTCAGCCACGGATTCACCGGATCCACCGTGAGCATGCTGGGCTGGGCGCGGTACCTGGCCGATGCCGGCTATGCCGTGAGCCTGCCGCTGCTGCCCGGGCACGGCACCACGTGGCAGGAACTTGCCCGCACTCCGTGGCAGCAGTGGTACCAGGGCTACGAGGACGCTTACAGTGAGCTCGCCGCCCGAACGGAGAACGTGGTGGCCGCCGGCCTGTCGATGGGCGGAGCGCTGGCCCTGCGTCTGGCCGCCCGGCAGCGTGTGGCCGGGGTCGCCGTCGTTAACCCGGGACTCACGGTCGCCGACCCGCGGGCGCGCTACGCCCACCTGCTGAAGTATGTGATGCCCTCGGTTCCGGCGATTGGCAACAGCATCCGCCTGCCGGGCCAGGACGAGGGCGCCTACCCGCGCACCCCCGTGGGCGCGGTGGCCCAGCTGCTGAAGCTGTTCAAGGACACCGCGGAACACCTGCCCCGGGTTACGGCCCCGGTCATCGCTTTCCGGTCCTCCGTGGATCCGGTGGTCCCGGAATCGAGCATGGATCTGCTCCGCCGGCTGGTGGGCGGCGACCTGGAGGTGGTCCCGCTGACAAACAGCTACCATGTGGCCACCATGGACCATGACGCACAGCTGATCTTCGATCGATCCCACGAGTTCATCCAACGCGTGAGTACAGGTGCCGCAGCATGAGTGACCGCGAACCGGACCGGAACGAATCCACCGACGAGGCCACCTGGCTTGATCTGGTGGCCCGGCTCCAGGAAACCTCCGAAACCGATCCCCGCCGGCAGCCCCCGGCTCCGGGCTCGGCGGATGACGGCGGCCAGGGAACGCACCCGGCTCCCGGCCCGGCGGTGCCTCCGGCGGCAGGACCGCTGTCACCGGCGGAGCGGACACGTGCCATCTTCGAAAACCAGCCGCTGCGCCGCGGCCCGCAGCCTCCGGCGGCAGGAACCGGGCCCCGCGATTACACCCCGGAGGAAGACGAGACCGACGGCTCCTTTGTGCCCGAGGAACCGCCTCCGCTGGGCAGCGGCGAGCCGCTGGTAATCCTGGCCTGGCTGGGCGCGGCGGGCGGCCCGCTGCTGCTTCTTCTGTTTGCGATGTTCTGGCGCGGCGCGCCAATGGCGGTGGTCCTGGGCATCGTCGCCATCTTCGTCACCTGTGCCGGTTACCTGCTGTTCCGCCTGCCCCAGTCCCGGGATGAGGGCGACGACGGCGCGGCGGTCTAGCCGCAGCGTCCCCTCAGCGCCGGGCAGCGACCCGGGAAAGGTCTGCAGCGCCGATCAGCCCGGCCGCCGGACCCAGCGCCGCCTTTTCGATCCTGGCCTCCGGGCGGAATCCGCGGCCGGTGAGGTTCCGGGAATAGGCCCGCCGGGCCGGTTCCAGGAGCAGCTCGCCGGCATCGCTGAGTCCGCCGCCAATTACAAACATTCCGGGGTCCAGGGCTGCGGCAAGGTTGGCAAGCCCAAGTCCCAGCCACTCGCCCACCTCGCCCACCAGCTCGATGGCGGTGCGGTCCCCCTCCAGCGCAAGCCGGGTAACCACCGCTCCCGTGATATCCGGGATGTTCCCCTGGACGCTGCGCAGGATCTCCTGCGCCACCGGTGAATTGGCGGCAGCGAGCTCCCGGGCTTCACGGCCCAGGGCGTTGCCGGAGGCATACTGTTCCCAGCATCCGCGGTTACCGCACTCGCACCGCTGCCCCTGCGGCATGATGATCTGGTGGCCGAATTCCCCGGCCACGCCAAAGCGTCCGCGCTCCAGCCGGCCGTCCATGATCATGGCCCCGCCGATCCCGGTTCCGAGCGTGATGCAGACAAGCCTGCTCTCTCCCCTGCCCGCTCCGAAGCGCCACTCAGCCCAGGCAGCGCCGTCGGCGTCGTTGGCCAGGTAAACGCGGCGGCGCAGCAGCCGCTCCAGATTCTCCTGCAGGGGCTCGTTGCGCCAGGCGAGATGCGGGCTGAACAGCACGGTGCTTCCCGCCAGGTCCATCCATCCAGCGGCACCGATACCTACGGACCACACATGCTTGTGGGCAGAGAGTTCGCGGACCAGTTCCACGATGACGTTCTCGACCTCACGCGGGTCCTGGCCCGGGGTTGAGCGGCGGAGCACCTCCAGTACCCGGCCGCCGGAGTCCACCAGTCCGGCGGCAACCTTGGTGCCTCCGATGTCTATTCCGATTGCCAGACCGCGCCGGCGCATCGGGGAGGAAAGCCGCACGGGCCGGCGGGCGCGCAGCGGGTCTGCCGGACGGCGCGGCCAGCGCACGGCAGGAGGGAGAGGGACGGGAGCGGGATTTGGGGAAGCCATCAAAAAACCATTCTAGGCAACGGCCAAACCCCTGACATGCAAGAGTTATGCATTCGAAAGTTACCCGCCGGTATAAAATGTGATCTAGGTTATAGGCTTAGGTGCAACCCGCCGTCCAAACAGATATCAAAGGAGCTATCGTGCGCGAATACAGCGTCCCGGTCCTGGTGGAAACCCCGCCCGAGACGAATACTACGGACCTGCTTCTGGAACAGGCAGCCAAGCCCTCCAACCCTGCCCTGTTCGCCGTGCGCTCATCCGGGGATGCCTGGCAGAACATCTCGGCAACCGAGTTCCTCGCCGATGTCTCACGTATCGCCAAGGGACTTATCGCCAGCGGAATCGGTTCGGGCGACCGGGTGGGCATCATGGCCCGCACCCGCTACGAGTGGACGCTGGTGGACTTCGCCATTTGGTTTGCGGGAGCCGTCTCGGTCCCGGTTTATGAGACCTCCTCCCCCGCCCAGGTGGCCTGGATCCTGGGCGATTCAGAAGCCGTTGGCATCATCGTCGAGGCAGCGCGGCACGAAAACGTGGTGCGCCAGGCCGGAGCGGATGAGGACCTCTCTGCTGTGAAGAATGTCTGGCAGATGGACGGCGGCGGGCTGGACCAGCTCCGGAAGGCCGGAGCGTCCGTGACGGACGAAGAGCTCGAAGCCCGCCGGTCTGCGGCGAACCTCGCGGACACGGCAACGATCATCTACACCTCCGGCACCACCGGAAAGCCCAAGGGCTGCGAGCTGACCCACGGCAACTTCGTGAACCTTTCCCGCAACTCCACGGCAGCTCTGCCTGAGGTTGCCAAGGAAGGTGCGCAGACCATCATGTTCCTTCCCCTGGCGCACGTCTTCGCACGGTTCATTTCAGTGCTGGCAGTCGCGGCCGGCTCCACGGTGGCCCATACCCCGGATGTGAAGAACCTCCTGCCGGACCTGCAGAGCTACAAGCCCACCTTCCTGCTGGTGGTCCCCCGGGTCTTCGAGAAGGTTTACAACTCCTCCATGCTCAAGGCCGAAGACGGCGGCAAGGGCAAGATTTTCCACGCCGGCGCCAAGACTGCCATCGAGTACTCCAAGGCCAAGGAAACCGGCAAGGTTCCGCTGGGCCTGAAACTGCGCCACGCGCTGTTCGACAAGCTCCTTTACTCGAAGATCCGTACCGCCATGGGTGGACGGGTTCAGTACGCGATTTCCGGCGGCGCGCCGCTGGGCGACCGGCTGGGCCACTTCTTCGACGGCATCGGCGTCATGGTCCTGGAGGGCTACGGCCTCACCGAGACCACCGCACCGATCAGCGTGAACACCCCGCAGCTGATCAAGATCGGCACCGTGGGCGCCCCGCTGCCGGGCAACGCGGTAAAGATCGCCGACGACGGCGAGATCCTCACCAAGGGCATCAGCGTGATGAAGGGCTACTTCAAGCGCCCGGATCTCACGGATGAGAACTTCGACGACGGCTGGTTCCGCACCGGAGATATCGGCCAGCTGGATTCGGACGGGTTCCTGAAGATCACCGGCCGCAAGAAGGAAATCATTGTCACGGCCAGCGGCAAGAACGTCATTCCGGCCATGCTGGAGGACTCGATCCGCGCGGATGCGATCGTCTCCCAGTGCGTCGTCGTCGGCGACCAGCGTCCGTTCATTTCGGCGCTGATTACCATCGACGAGGAGGCGCTGCCGGGCTGGCTGGAACGCCACGGAATGCCCGCCACCACCACGGTGGCCGAAGCAGCCCAGTCCCGGCAGCTCCAGGACGAGCTGCAGGCGCTGGTGGACCGGGCCAACAAGGCTGTGTCCCAGGCCGAAGCCATCAAGGTGTTCCGTGTGGTCACCACGGACTTCACCGAATCCAGCGGCCACCTCACCCCGTCCCTGAAGATCAAGCGCGCGCAGGTACTGAAGGACTTCTCCGACGTGGTGGAAGACATCTATTCGGGCCAGAAGGTCTGACCCGCCGCAGGATTCGCAGTAAAAGGCAGGAGCCCCGGAGAAATCCGGGGCTCCTGCCTTTTGTACTGCCGGGCTAAGGCCGCAGCACGCTGTCCTGCGCCGCAGTGCCGAGGGAGAGCAGGGCGTTCTCGACCACCTCCGTGAGGGCGGGGTGGATCCAGTACTGGCCCCGTGCCATCGTGTGAGCATCGAGCCCAAAGGCCATCGCCTGGATCAGCGGCTGGATGAGCATGGATGCCTCGTGTCCCATAATGTGGGCGCCCAGCAGACTTCCGGTGGCGCTGTCAGCGAGGAGCTTAACGAACCCGGTGCTGTCTTCCATGGCCCAGCCGTACGCCGTCGAGCCGTATTCCTGCACCGCCATGGCCAGTTCCACCCCGTTGGCCTGGGCATAGTCTCGGGCCTGGGCTTCGGTGAGGCCCACGGAGGCGATCTGCGGATGGCTGAACACTGCGGAGGGCACAAACCGGTGCGATGAGGGCTGCAGGTCCTCGGGGTGCACCAGGTTGTGGGAGACCGTGCGCGCCTCGAGATTCGCTACGTGCTTGAGCTGGTGGGCACCGCTCACGTCACCCAGTGCCCACAGCCCGGGAGCGGGCTTGCCGCCGCTGAGTACCCGCTGGTACTCGTCCACGGCCAGCCGGCCGTCAGGCTCAACGTCCAGGCCAGCGGCCGCCGGGTCCAGACGGTCTGTGTTGGGCACCCGTCCGGTGGCCACCAGGACCAGGTCAATGTCCAGTTCCGATGTTCCTTCCGGGCCTTCCAGCACGGCGCGGACGGACCCGTCCGTGTTCTCGGCCAGGGACCGCACCTGCGTGTTCAGGCGCACGTCCCACTGTTCCGACGCCGCCGCGGTGAACCGCTCGGAGACTGTTTCGTCCTGGGCGCGGAGCAGAGCGCCGGAGCGCACTGCCATGGTTACCTTCGAACCGAAAGCGGAGAACACAAAGCCAAACTCCGCGGCGATGTAGCCGCCGCCCAGGATCAGAACGCGCCCGGGAAGCTCGTCCACGCGCATGACCGTATCCGAGGTATGCACCTGGGGCAGGCCAATGCCGGGGATATCCGGCAGGACCGGACGGGAACCGGCGGCAACCACAATCTGGTCTGCGGTGATTTCCTCGCCGGAGGCGGTCTCCAGGCGGTGCGGGGATGTAAAGCGGACGTACTCGCTGTAGAGCGTGACATTCTCCAGCTCTTCGGCGCGGTAGCGCCGCCCGCCTTCGGAAATGGCGTCGATGCGGCTGAAGATCCGGTCCCGGATGTCCCGCCAGCGGACTTTCTCCACCCGCTGGTCAACACCCAGCCGCCCTGCCTCAGCGGCTGAGGCTGCCAGCTGGGCGGGATAGACAAACATCTTGGTGGGAATGCAGCCCACATTGAGGCAGGTTCCTCCGAAGGTGCCGCCGTCGATGACGGCCACCTTCCGGTTGTCCCACTCGGGGGTAATAAGGGAATTGCCGGAGCCGGAGCCGATGATGGCGAGATCGTAAGGAGTCACTCTGCCAGTCTATCGGCGCCGGCCCCGGCCTGTTCAGTTCCTGTGCCGGGCCTCAGGCCTGCTCAATGACCACCAGCAGGTCCCCGCCGTCCACCTGCTGCACACCGCTGACCGCCAGGCGTTTGACAGTGCCGGCCACCGGGGCGGTGATGGAGGCTTCCATCTTCATAGCTTCGATCGTGGCCACGGTTTCTCCGGCACCGACCTGTGCCCCTTCCTCCACCGTGACCGTTACGGCACCGGCGAACGGAGCCGCGACATGCCCGGGCTGAGCGGGATCGGCCCGCTCGGCAACCTTGGCGTCGGTAGTGACGTTCCGGTCCCGCACCATGACCGGGCGCATTTGTCCGTTCAGGGTGGTCATGACCGTCCGCATGCCCTTCTCGTCCGGCGCGGAGACCGCTTCGAGGGTGGCGATGAGCCGAACGCCCTTCTCCAGTTCCACCACGTGCTCCACACCCGGGCGCAGCCCAAACAGGTAGTCGCGGGTATCCAGGACGGAGAGATCGCCGTAGGTTTCGCGGGTGGTGGCGAACTCGCGGGCAGGGCCGGCGAAGAGCAGGCGGTTCAGAGTCTCGCGGCGGGTGGCTGAATCGCCCCGCAGCCCTTCTTCGTCCACCTCGGTCAGCTCAACCTGGCGCGGTTTGGGCTTGCGGCCCTGCAGTGCCTTGGTCCGGAAGGGCTCCGGCCATCCTCCGGGCGGGTCGCCCAGCTCGCCGCTGAGGAATCCGATCACCGAATCCGGGATGTCGTAATTCTGCGGGTTTTCTTCGAAGTCGTCCGGCGCAACGTTGCTGCCCACCAACTGCAGCGCCAGGTCCCCGACTACCTTGGAAGACGGCGTGACCTTCACCAGGCGGCCGAGCATCCGGTCTGCGGCGGTGTACATGTCCTCGATTGCCTCGAACCGCTCCCCCAGGCCCAGCGCAATGGCCTGCTGGCGCAGGTTGGAGAGCTGGCCGCCGGGAATCTCATGCTGGTAGACGCGGCCGGTGGGGCCGGCAAGGCCGGATTCAAAGGGCGCATAGACGCGGCGTACGGCTTCCCAGTATGGTTCCATCGAGCTGACGGCAGCGAGGTCCAGGCCGGTGTCCCGCTCGGTGTGGGCCAGGGCCGCCACCAGTGACGACGCCGAGGGCTGGCTGGTGGTGCCGGCGAGGGTAGCGCTGGCCACGTCCACGGCATCCACGCCGGCTTCTGCGGCAGCCAGCAGGGTGGCGAGCTGACCCCCGGCGGTGTCATGGGTGTGCAGGTGGACAGGCAGATCGAAGCGTTCGCGCAGGGCGGCCACCAGTTTGGCTGCCGCGGCCGGGCGCAGCAGGCCGGCCATGTCCTTGATGGCCAGGATGTGCGCCCCGGCGTCCACTATCTTCTGGGCCAGGTCCAGGTAGTAGTCCAGGGTGTATAGCTTCTCCTGCGGATCAAGCATGTCCGCGGTGTAGCACAGCGCCACTTCCGCAACCGCTGTGCCGGTGCGGCGAACGGCTTCGATGGCCGGGGCCATCTGGCTGACATCGTTCAGCGCGTCAAAGATGCGGAAGATGTCCACGCCGGCGGCTGCGGCTTCCTCAACGAAGGCATCCGTGACCTCGGTGGGGTACGGCGTGTAGCCGACCGTATTGCGGCCGCGGAGCAGCATCTGGATGCACACGTTGGGCAGCGCCTTGCGGAGTGCGTCCAGCCGTTCCCAGGGGTCCTCGCCCAGGAAGCGCAGGGCGACGTCGTAGGTGGCACCGCCCCAGGCCTCCACGGAGAGCAGTTCAGGTGTCAGGGCCGCAACCGCGGGCGCAGCGCCCACCAGGTCACGGGTGCGGACACGGGTGGCGAGGAGGGACTGGTGTGCGTCACGGAAGGTAGTGTCCGTGACGGCCAGTGCCTGCTGCGCCCGCAGGGCTGCTGCGAACTTTTCCGGACCGAGTTCCTGCAGCCGCTGGCGGGATCCGGGCTTGGCCTCGGGCAGGTCCGCGGGCAGTTTCTCCCGCGGGTCAATGTGGGCGGGCAGCTCGCCGTGGGGCTTGTGGACGGTGACGTCCGCCAGCCAGTTCAGCAGCTTGGTGCCGCGGTCGGCCGGTCCGCGGGCGTTGAGCAGTTCCGGGCGTTCCTCGATGAAGGAGGTGGCGACGTCGCCGGCTATGAAGTCGGGATCCTCCAGGACGGCCTGCAGGAAGGAGATGTTGCTGGAGACGCCGCGGATGCGGAATTCCGCCAGGGCGCGCCGTGCGCGGTTGACGGCAGCGGGGTAGTTCCTGCCGCGGCAGGTGAGCTTGACCAGCATCGAGTCGAAGTGGGGGCTGATGTCTGCACCGGCATAAACGGTGCCGCCGTCCAGGCGCACGCCGGCGCCGCCTGCGGAACGGTAGGCGCTGATCTTTCCGACGTCGGGGCGGAAGCCGTTCGCGGGGTCCTCGGTGGTGATCCGGCACTGCAGGGCAGCTCCGCGGATCTGCAGTTCGTCCTGGACCAGGCCAAGGTCCGCAAGGTTCTCGCCTGCGGCAATGCGCATCTGGGACTGGACCAGGTCAACATCGGTGATTTCTTCGGTCACCGTGTGCTCAACCTGGATACGCGGGTTCATTTCGATGAACACGTGCTGTCCGGCCCGCTCGCCCACGGTGTCCACGAGGAACTCCACGGTTCCGGCATTGACGTAGTTCAGGGATTTCGCGAAGGTGACTGCGTCCCGGTAGAGCGCCTGGCGGATCTCCTCGTCCAGGTTCGGTGCCGGAGCAATTTCAATGACCTTCTGGTGCCGTCGCTGCAGCGAGCAGTCCCGTTCAAACAGGTGGATGACGTTGCCTTTGTTGTCGGCAAGGATCTGCACCTCGATGTGGCGCGGGCGCAGCACGGCCTGCTCCAGGAAGACCGTCGGGTCTCCGAACGCGGTGTCTGCTTCCCGCATGGCGGCCTGCAGCGCTTCGGGCAGGTCATGGGCTGTGTCCACGCGCCGCATTCCGCGTCCGCCGCCGCCGGCGACGGCCTTGACGAAAATGGGGAAGCCGATTTCCTCCGCCTCGGCCAGCAGCGCCTCGGCATCGGCGCTGGGGGCCGTTGAGCGGAGCACTGGGATCCCGGCCTCCCGGGCCGCGTTCAGCGCATGGACCTTGTGGCCGGCGAGTTCGAGGATGTCCGCGTCCGGACCGATGAACGTGATGCCCGCTTCCTTGGCGGCGCGCGCCAGCTGCGGGTTCTCGGACAGGAATCCGTAGCCCGGGTAGATGGCGTCGCAGCCGGCCTCCCTGGCGACGCGGATGATTTCCTCCACGTTCAGGTAGGCGCGGACCGGATGCCCCTCGCTGCCGATCAGGTAGGCCTCATCTGCCTTCTGCCGGTGGATGGAGTTGCGGTCCTCGTGGGGGAAGACGGCGACTGTCTTGGCGCCAAGCTCATACGCCGCGCGGAAGGCACGGATGGCAATTTCGCCGCGGTTGGCTACCAGGATCTTCGAGAACATTGCACTCCTGCATCGTTGCGGTGATGGAACGGACCGTACTAATACCTCTGCACGCCTGCGCAGCCTGCAAGACAAGCAGGCTGCGTAAGACACATCACACCGAGCATAATTCAGTGCCCGGCTTTGATGTGCAAACTCCCACCTGCCGGGACCGTCGGGTTGCGTCACATAGAATGATTACGGTTCCCTGGCACGGACCCGGCGCCCGTGATCCCCCGACACGTTAGGTATTGGTTCAACAAGTGCAAGTAGTGAGCATCAGCAGCCTGAAGGGCGGCGTCGGCAAGACCTCGGTGACGCTTGGACTGGCATCCGCCGCGTTGGCTGCCGGCATCCCCACCCTCGTGGTGGATCTTGATCCGCACGCCGATGCCACCACCGGCCTGGCAGTGTCCCCGGGGGACAATCTGGGCATCGGAGACATGCTTCGCACTGCCCGCCGCGCAGACCCTGCCGCCAACGTGGTCCCCAGCGGCTGGGTTGAGACCGCCCGCAAGCAGCCGGGCAGTGATCCGAGCCGCCGCCCGGTGCTTGACGTTGCCATGGGTTCGGCTTACTCGGGCATTTACGACCGCCCCGACCTTGGCAAGCGGGACCTGCGCCGGCTGTCCACCCTGCTGGGCAAGGTCAGCGGCTACGGCCTGGTGCTGATCGACTGCCCGCCGTCGCTGAACGGGCTCACGCGGATGGCGTGGAGCGCCAGCAACCGCGTGCTGCTGGTTGCCGAGCCGGGACTGTTTTCCGTTGCCGGAACCGAGCGCACTATGCGTGCACTGGACCTGTTCCGCCAGGAGTTCGCCCCCGGCCTTGCTCCGGCAGGCATCGTGGCCAACCGGGTCCGTCCCACGTCAAACGAACATACTTTCCGTCTGGCGGAGATGAAGCAGATGTTCGGTGACCTGCTGATGGAACCGAATATTGCCGAGCACGCCAACTGGCAGCAGATCCAGGGGGCTGCCCATTCCGTGCACCACTGGCCGGGCGATTCAGCCAAGCAGGCTGCCGGTTCATTTGACGCGCTGCTGAAGAACCTGGTTCAGACCGGCAGCGTGCGCAACCGCGTTATGCGCCGCCCGGCGGGCTAGCATTCCGGACAGCAGAAAGGCCGCTTACCCAAACGGGAAGCGGCCTTTTCTACTGCTGCCGGGAACCTGGCTGATTTTTGCGTGCAGCCTAGCTGATTTTACGTGCAGCGCGCCGGCGGCTGAGTTCATCCTCCGGGTAGGCGTGGTCGTCTGCGTGTTCGCTGGGAAGCTGGGCAAGGCTGCCTTCGACTTCCCGCCATACGCGGCCGACGGCGATGCCGAACACACCCTGCCCGCCCTGAACCAGGTCGATAACCTCATCGGCGGACGTGCATTCGTAGACGCTGGCGCCGTCGCTCATCAGCGTGATCTGGGCGAGGTCTTCCACCCCGCGTTCGCGCAGGTGCTCCACGGCAGTGCGTATCTGCTGCAGGGATACACCCGTGTCCAGGAGGCGCTTGACGACTTTCAGGACGAGGATGTCACGGAAGCTGTAGAGGCGCTGCGTGCCCGAGCCGGAGGCACCGCGGACGGCCGGCTCCACCAGGCCGGTGCGGGCCCAGTAGTCCAGCTGGCGGTAGGTGATCCCGGCGGCCTTGCAGGCCGTGGGACCGCGGTAGCCGGCATCTTCATCCAGGACTGGCAGGTCTTCGGTGAACAGCAGTCCCTGGGCACTCGCCGGCAGAACCTTTCCGGGTGCTGCGGCGCGGTGTTCGCCGGCATCGCCTGTCGGACTCACTGTTCCTCCTAGTAACGGTCCCCGCGAAGTCTGTAGCCGCTCGGCAGCCGGAGGGAGAGGACCGCCAGCGTGTGGCTGGAACTGGTTCCTGCCGGCACAAATGCAGGCGGTCTCACTAGTGTGTCTCCGGTAACCCATTGGCGCAATGGGAACTCTATGCTTCGACGTTAGATCCGCGCGCAGGCAAGGTCAAAGATGCACGCGGTTTTTTTGGAGCGTGTCGAGTCCGTCAGCGCTCAAAATCCTCGGGTTCTACGTCGGCTAGGAACTCCCGGAACTGGCGCAGTTCCTGCTCGGCGTTCTCCGCCTCGTCTTCATCTTCGTCGGCGTCGGACTCCGTGATGCGTACGCCCGCGTCTTCAAGGACGGTCTCGGCACACATGATCGGGCAGGACGCCCGGAGGGCGACGGCGATCGCGTCGGAGGCTCTTGAGCCCACCCGGGTGCCGTCGTCGAACACCAGCTCGGCATGGAAGACCGTGTCTTCGACCGACACGAGGCGGACTTCGGTGACCCGGCGGCCAAGGGCCCTGACCACGCTGACCAGCAGGTCATGGGTCATGGGCCGGGGCGGAACGATTCCCTGCTGCACGAAGGCGATGGCGCTGGCCTCCGGCGCGCCGATCCAAATCGGCAGGTGGCGTTCCCCCTCCGCTTCCTTGAGCAGGACCAGGGGCTGATTGGAGGGCAGTTCGATCCGAACGCCTACCACTTCGACTTCCTGCATCTGCGTCAGCTCTCCATCCTGGCTATTTGTCCGTGGACCAGGGCACTGTGCAGGCTTAGGCAGAGATCGCTGATCTCCCGGGCGGTCTCGGCAGCCCGCGCCTGCGAGGCAACGTCCCGCCGTGAGGCAACCGGGGCGATGGCCCGTTCCACCAGTCCCACCTCCCGGTCCGCTGCTGCCCGGAAGGGCCGCAGGTGCCTGGGTTCAATGCCGTGGGCTTCGAGCTGGCGGCATGCTTTGGCGACCTTGAGGGCGTGTTCATCATACTGCTGGGATTCAGCGCTGATAAGACCGAAGCTGATCAGGCTGCGAACCAGCTCTGCTGAAGCACCGGACTCGGCAACCAGCTCCTGGAAGGAAAGCAGCCGGGCCCTGGAGCGGGCCGCGAGTTCCTCCGCGAGCTGGTCGGAGACAGCACGCGGGGCCAGGGTGATACCCCCGGGCAGGGACTCGGGGCGCTCTCCCCGATCCACGGCGTCGAGGTAATCCTTGATGACTTTCAGCGGCAGGTACTGGTCTCGCTGCAGCGCCAGGACAAAACGCAGCCGTTCAACGTCCTGTGAGGTGTACTTGCGGTAACCCGCGGCTGTGCGCTGCGGTGACACCAGGCCTTTTTCCTCCAGGAACCGGATCTTGGAGGCGCTGATCCCGGGAAATTCGGTACTGAGGTCCGCCAGGACCTGGCCGATGTTAAGTACCCGGGGGCGCGAACGCTCCGCAGCAGAGCCGATGGCCCGCCGCGCAGCATCTGGTCCTGGCATCCGTGTCCGCCTTTAGGCCGTGCCGGCAGCCGGGCGAGCAGCGTAGAAGGTGAGCCGGAACTTGCCAATCTGCACTTCGTTGCCGGTGCGCAGCAGCAGGTTGTCCACGCGGTCATTGTTGACGTAGGTGCCGTTGAGGCTCATCGAGTCCACCACGCGGAAGCCTTCGGGCGTGCGGCGGAACTCGACGTGCTTGCGGGAAACGGTGACGTCGTCGAGGAAGACATCGGCGTTCGGGTGGCGGCCGGCGGTTGTCACGTCCTGGTCCAGCAGGAAACGCGCTCCGGCGTTCGGGCCGGAGTGCGCGATCAGCAGGGCAGACCCGGCCGGCAGCGCAGCCACAGCGGCGCGTTCGTCGGCGCTGAGCTTCGGCTCGACGGCCGTGGCATCGGAGATAGGCGGAAGGCTGATCGACGTCGTGTCCTCAGCACTGAAGCCACGCTGATCATCCGCTCGTGCGGCGTTGTATTCCTCGCCCGCCATGGTGTTTCCTCCCCAAAAAGAACCGGCCATGCTGCCATTGCGGCGGCTGGCCATGTGTACACTCGCTTACCGTTCGTGCCTTACCGGCTGTCTTAGCCTACCTGTTATGGGCCGTCTGCGGCACAGGGGATTCCCTCCCGGCGTCCGGCCCCGTACGCCGGGCCCTCCGTTGGCCGTCAATGCCCGCCTGACATGGGCGGGTCTGCGTCCGAAGATTCGGATGCCGTGCTCCGCAGCCTTGGCCAGACCTTCGGCGCTTGTGGGCTTCTGGAGCGTGGGCGACCCTGCGCCGGAGCGATGGTGCGGCGGGAACTGTTTCCGCTTCTGGGTGAACCGTGTGCGCGCCGGCAGTCAGGTCAGGTCGGCCAGCTGCACCATGCTTGGCAGGCTCGGCGGGCCGAACCAGGTTTCCAGCGCATCCACCAGGTCCGCCTGGCTCCCCGGCGAAGGCCCGCCGTCGTCGTCGGGCTCGTCTTCCAGCCAGGCCACATGTCCGTCCGGCCGCAGCAGCATGGATGGTGTCTGCGGTTCCCATGCGGGTTCCACGATCTGGTCCACCCGGTCTTCCCAGCCTTCCAGCAGCAGCTCCCCAGTCCGGTCCAGCAGGATTCCCCGCCCGGTGTGCATCCGCTGGTAGAGCGTGCCCTCCTCCAGCTGGACATCCCGCTGTCGGCGCCCGAGCTGTTCCGGACCCGGCCCAAAGTCGTACCGGATGTCCAGTGCCGTGATTTTGCCGATCAGGTGCCGGTTCACGGCGTCGAACTCCATGAGTTCGGTTAGCAGCTTCCGCACGGCCTGCGGTCCCGGTTCGGTGGAGACCAGCTCGGACTGGGCGCGGGTGGTGTTCAGGACATCCGCTGCCACCGGGTGCCGTTCTGTGAAGTAGGTGTCCAGCAGGGCTTCCGGCGCCCAGCCGTTCACCGCGGCGGCAAGTTTCCAACCCAGGTTCAGGGCGTCCTGCAGGCCAAGGTTCAGCCCCTGTCCACCGAAGGGCGGGTGGACGTGGGCCGCGTCCCCGGCCAGGAACACCCTGCCGGCCCGGTAGGCCTGGGCCAGCCGGGTGGCGTCCCCGAAGCGGGAGATCCACCTCGCCGAATGGGCGCCGAAGTCCGTACCGGCGTACATACGCAACTGCTGTTTCAGTTCCTGCAGGCCCGGCGGAACCCTTCGGTCCCCTGCGACGCCGTCTGCCGGAACCACCACTCGGTAAGCACCGCCCTCCACCGGGCCGGCACCGAAATCACGGTGGGTCTCACGGACCCGGGCGGAGACGGCGGCCACCTCTTCGGGTGCAGCAGTGAACTCCACTTCGCCCAGCAGGAATTCCCGCCTGCTGGGCTCACCCGGAAAGCCGATGCGAGCCAGGGACCGGACCGTACTGTGTCCGCCGTCGCACCCTGCGAGGTAACGGGCCCGAAGCTCACTGCCGTCTGCCAGCGTTACCGCGACTCCCGCCTCATCCTGCACCAGGCCGGTCAGCTCACGGCCGCGGCGGATATCAACTCCGAGTTCCAGAGCGCGCCGGGTCAGTACGGCTTCGGTCGCCGTCTGCGGAATCCCCAGCACGTAGGGGTGCGTGGTGTCCAGTTCGGGTGCACTCCGGAGGATGCCGGCGAAAAACCCCTCCAGGGGGTAGCGGGTGCCGGCCGCCGCAAACGGCTGGCCCAGTCCGCGCTGGTCCATAATCTCAATGCTGCGCGCGTGCAGGCCAAGCGCGCGGATGATGGTGTTCGGCTCCGGCTCCCGGTCCAGGACCACCACGTCCACGCCGTGCAGGCGCAGCTCGCTAGCCAGGAAAATCCCGGTAGGTCCGGCTCCGGCAACGATTACTTCTGGCACGGATGTCCCCTTACACGTACAGGCAGGTGTATTGGCGGTGCCCGGAAAGCGTACGTCCGCTCCCCGAAAATGTTGAGGGTAGCTGCTCTGGGGCAACAGCTCCCGGCGCAGGATGCGGTCGCCCTCCGCGCCCGGGCCGCCCCTCCCGTCCGTGTTGCTGGTCAGGACCCAGAGGCTGCCGTCCGGGGCAGCCGCTACGTCGCGCAGCCGTCCTTCGCCGGCCAGATGTTCGACGGCGCTGCCCGTCTCTTCCAGCGGCACTTCCCGCAGGCGCTCGCCGCGCAGATTGGCAATGAACAGCGAGTTCCCAAGGACGGCGATGCCGCTGGGGCTTGCCGCGGCGGGTTCCCACTGCTGCACGGGGTCAGTGAATCCTTTCCCGTCCGCGATTCCTTCAGCGTCCGGCCAGCCGTAGTTGCCGCCGGGTTCAATTACGTTCAGTTCGTCCCAGGTGTCCTGGCCGAATTCGCCGCCGGCTCCGGCGTCTGCGCTGCCTGGTGTGCGCTCCTCGGGTCGCGGAAGCCGAAACTACCAGCTCATACCCGGCTCCTCCATGCCTGCAGGCGTCACGAATCCCAGATCGGCCCGAAAGCAGGGATGCCGCGGCGTTCGAATTCGCTGACAACCCGTCCTGTGACTGCTTTGTTGGAGACGATGATGACGGCGTCGGCCCCTGATGCCTTGAAGGCCTCGTAGGAGAGTTCGAATACGTCCGGCTTGCCCTGTTCACTGGTGTTCCAGATGACGGCCTCCGGCTGGGCCTTCTCCACCTCGCTGACCAGCCCGTCTCCATAGGTGGCACGCGGTGTCTTGGTGACCCAGACCAGCCGGGCACCCTGGGTATCTGTCAGCAGATGTCCCAGCGCGGGGCCGATGCCGCTGCCGGTGGCGATGTAAAGCACTCGGTTGAAGAGCCGCTTCGCATTGGCGACGCCGACGGTCGGGATGCCGCGGACCCACACATGCGGCGGCGGATTTTCGATGAACTCGCTGGTCCAGCCGCCTGCGCGGGAAATCACCATCCGGTAGCCGCTCTCCCCCTCGGCTGCAGGAATGCAGGCAAAGGGATGCCAGCCCAGCAGCGGGTGGCGGCTGATTGCACGGGTAGTGCCTACGGGCGGCACAAAGCCGTGTTCCAGCCGCACGATGATGGTGTGGTTCGAGGGCCGCTCGGTGGTGATGGGCACCTTCCGCAGGAGCAGCCAGGGCCAGACCGCAAGCCCGGTGGAAACCACCAGCATCCAGAAAATCGGGGACGCCAGCAGCGCTTCACCGAAAGTGCGTTCCGGGGTCTGCAGGTGGGCGAGGATCAGCGTGTTGGCCCAGCCCAGGACCAGAACTGTCCAGGTGCCGAACCGGTGCGAGGCTTCAAAGACGTCATGGTGGCGGGTGCGGAACCCGGGTGCGGCGAGGGCACAGATGGTGAGCAGCACCAGGCAGACCGTCACGGCGATAGCCAGCGATGCGTCGTCGTACCCTGCCTCCCCGTCAGCCCAGGCCGGCACGAGCTCGGTCACGTAAACCACATACCAAAGCGTTCCTGCGATGGCACCGCCCACATGCAGGCCGCCCACATGGTAGTACTGGGCCAGCCGCCAGCGCAGCCGCAGCGGCCAGGACGTCGGCGCCCTGGTGGCCAGGAAGGACAGCAGGTTCACCATCCAGTGCTGGCGCGGCAGGATCGAGAACAGGATGTTGACCTGGGAGATCGCGGCAATGACCTGGAGGCTTGAGGCGTGCGGATGCCACCAGCCGGCGGCGAGGCCCCAGCCGAAGAGTGCGGCGTTGGCAAGAAGGACACCGGCAAAGAGGGCCACGTAGGTCCGGATGCGCGCACGCCGCTGGGGACCGGGTTCGACGGCGCCGTTGGCTGGGATGAGGTCTGTATTCGTCACACGTTCATAATGCTGGACACCGTCCAAATGCGTGAATTGTGACGCAGGGCTCAGCCGTAGTGCTGTTCAACCATGTCAGCGGCGTCGTACGCGGCACCCCAGGACACGCTGACTCCCACGCTTCCATGCCCATAGTGCTGCAGTACCGGCCGTGCAGTTGAGGACTACGGCCCCGGGGCCCGCCTGCGTGGACAGGTCGGCAACCTCCGCGCCTGTGACCCCTCCGCCAATAATGCTGACCGGGGGAAGCCGCGCCGGGATTCCCTTCATGAGGGGCAGGCTAGTCCGGACTCATGCCGCCGGTAAGGTTCAGCACCGTGCCGTTCATGCTTGCGGCGCCGCCCGTGGCTGCGAAAACAGCCGCCCGCGCTACGTCCCCGAGCGTGGGGAGGGTACCGCTGGTGGTCAGGGACTCCAGGAACCGTGTGAACTCCTCAAGCCCCATTGGCAGGTCGGGCGTATTACCGATCGTTTCCCGGATTCGGTGTGGACGCAGACACACCGTCCGGACGCCTGCCGCTCCGGTTTCCGCAGCAAATGTGCGGGTCAGTGCCTCCACAGCGGCGCAGGCTGCGGCAAAACCGCCGACGCCGGCGAGCGCCAGCCGGGCAGGAGAGGCTGAGAGCAACAGGATGGTGCCGCTGCCCTGCGGCACCATGTAACCGGCAGCAGCCCGGGCGGTCAGGAACTGGGTGCGCAGCCACGCGCCGGCGGGAGCAGCGACGTCGTCCGCGTCCATTTCCAGCAGCGGAATGCCCTGGACCCGGGGAATCTCCACCGCGTTCAACATAACGTCGATCCGTCCCGCGGTATCGGCCACCGCGTTGGTGTGGGCATCCACCTCCACCCGGCTGTATGCATCCACCTGGCTGGAGTGGGCTTCCCCGCCCAGTTCCCGGACCTTCTCCGCTGTGGCCTGTACGGAGGGCTTCCTGTGCCCGGCCAGGAACAGCCGGGCTCCGAGGCGGGCAAACTCCCCTGCCACGGCCCCGCCGATCGCTCCCCCGGCCCCGTGGATGATCACGTTCAGCTGTTCTCCGGACATGCTGCACTCCTGTACGTAGGTGGAAAGCGGAACGGCAGGAGAACTCCCGCCCGATGCTGAACGCTAGCAGCGCCGGTTCTTCCCCGTCAGCAGGAGCTGCACGGGTACTGCTTCGCGCAGCCGAACCCGGGCAGTTTGGCCCGCCCCTGTTGGCGTTCCGGCGGCTGCGGGACAGTGGAAGGAAACGAACAGGAAGCAGGTGGAATGCCGTGGAGGTTCTGTTTCTGCACGGAGCAGGTGGGTGGACCGATGATCAGCCAATCGCGGAGGAACTGCGCTCGCGGCTGAGGGTGCCCGTGACGATGCCCCGTTTCCCGGATGATGAAATGACTGCGTCGGCGTGGCTTGCCGGAATCGATGAGGCGCTGGATCCGCTTGGCTCGGAGACGGTAATAGTGGGGCACTCCTTTGGCTCTTCAATGGCACTGCTCCGTCTGGCGGCCGCGCCCCCGGAGCCGCTGCCCCGGGGGATGGTTCTGCTGGCGACGCCGTTCTGGGGCTCTGAGGGCTGGCAGGGCGGGTATGCCCTGCCAGCCGGCTTCGCGGTTCCTCCGGGCCTCCCCGTATTCCTGCATCACTGCCGCGATGACGACACAGTGCCCTTCGAGCATCTGGACCGCTATGAGACGCTTCTTCCCGGTGCGGTGATCCGCCGCCATGACAGCGGCGGGCACCAGTTCGAGGACCGGATGAACGCGGTGGCCGGTGATGTGGCCGCCCTGGGCTCCTAGACCCCGACGACGAACCGCAGCGCACTCCAGATGAGAACCGTGGAGACGGTGGTCCAGAGAACGATCGCCACGCCCTGCCACAGCAGTACCCAGCGGCGGGAGGTGCCGCCTGCTACGAGGATGGAGGCCGTGAACTGGGTCGGGATTGCCAGCGGCCCGAGGATGCTTGCCCCCGGGACACCGAAGCGGACCAGCCAGCGCTTGAAGCGAAGGCGCCCCTTTGATTCCGGTTTGGCCGCACGGGCTGCGACCAGCGTTGAAGTGCCGCCCGCTGCAGCCGCTGCAGCCTCCGTCCGGGCATCCACCCGGTTGGTGACGGCGGTCCGGGCCCGGGAGGTAATAAGCACCACCAGCGCAACGCTGGCAAAGTTGCCAAGTGCGGCCGCGACAGCCGCAAGCACGGGGTTCAGACCTCCGACGACGCCGATCATCGCCCCGGCTTCCCCTTCCAGGAAGGGAATAGCGGCGGCGAGCATCAGGATGAAGGGCTGAATGAACTCAGGCACCTGGCCTAGAAGTTCCTGAAAGTTGTAAACGAGTTCCTGGGTGGGGTTCATCGAACTGGTTCCTAGTCTCCTCAACGAGGGCCGGTCCCTCGGGTAGTGGAAGCAGTAGAAACTGTGTTCCCGGAACAGAGTCAACCCCCTGAAGAAAGCGTCTCCGCGAGCACGCTCACCGGCTGATCTGTTCATCCGGCTTCCCGTTTGTCCGGAACATCTGCCGCCGACCCGCTTTACGGGCCTACCCTGAAAGATCGCGGGGGGACAGCGACTATCCGGAAACAGGGAGCATCAGCATGTGCACAGGCATTCGGTACACAGACGGCAGCGGCAACCTTTATCTCGCACGCAACCTGGACTGGACCTTCGGTTACGGCGAACGGGTGGTTGTGACGCCCACCGGGTACACGCCGAAGTCACCGTTTGGCGCAGTGCGGGAAATCAAGCACGCCGTCATCGGCATGGGAATTGTTGAGGAAGACACCCCGCTCTACTTCGACTGCGGCAACGACGCCGGACTGGCGGTGGCCGGGCTGAACTTCCCGGGATACGCCAACTATGCGCCGGACCAGGTGACCGGAGCGGTCAATGTGGCCGCGTTTGAGTTCCCGCTCTGGGTGGCGGCCCAGTTCGCCAGTGTGGACGAGGTGGAGGCAGCTCTTGGCAACGTCGCCATTGTGGACCGGCCCATCAACGAGAAGTATCCGAGTTCACTGCTGCACTGGATCATCGGCGACGCCAGCCGGTCCATCGTCGTGGAGTACACGAGTGCGGGAATGCAGATCTTCCACGACGACGTAGATGTCCTGGCCAACCAGCCAGGTTTCAACTGGCACCATGAAAACCTGCGCAACTACCTCAACCTCTCTTCCGATTTCCCCGAGGAAGTTGTGCTGAATCAGGCGCATCTGACGCCGTTCGGTTCGGGCTCGCTGATGCGCGGGATTCCCGGGGACTACTACTCGCCGTCGCGTTTTGTGCGGGCAGCATACGTACACGCCCACTATCCGCAGAAGACGAACGAAGCGGACAACGTCAGCCGGGCCTTCCACACGCTGCAGCAGGTGGCCATGGTGGAGGGCAGCGCGGCCATGGGCAACGGAGACTTTGAAAAGACCATCTACACCGGGCTGTTCTCTTCCAAGACCATGACCTACTACTGGAACACCTACGGGGACCCGGCAGTCCAGAGCGCGGCGCTCGCCGACCACAAGCCCTCAGGACAGGACCTGGTAGTCGTCTAACGTCCGCCGGCGCCGCGGCATCGGCGCAGGGCACGCGAACAGGGGTTGACCCTGTTCCGGGAACACAGTGTTCCATGGTTCGAACCAGGGCCCGCCCATCCGGGGCGGACACGGTTTGAAAGGGCCGGACATGGAACTGAAACCAGCCAGCACCCCCGCGCTTGAGCCGTTCCGGTGGTGGCAGGCGTTTTCCCGCTCCCTTCTCCATCTGCGCCTTCACGGCCCGGACGGCGTACCCCAGACGTGGTCAGTGGACATCCGGCACGGCGGCGACGCGGACGGAGAAGTGTATGTGCATTTCTACCGCGACGGCCTGCACATGGCCGGGTTGAAGCCCCCGGTGGCATTTCCTCTGCCGGGCGGGACCATCCGTATTGCAGTGAGCGCCTATGGTCTGAGGCAAGCCGACTACGTGACCCACGACGGCGCTGTGCGGCAGCTGGTGCCGGACGCTTCCTCGGCCGAAGGACTGCGAGCGCACCTGGACCGGACCAGGCCGGGGCTTAGCCGGCTCATCGGCGTGACCTCCGCACTGGTGCTCCTTGGAACCCTTGCACTCGGTGCGCCGCAGCTTCTGCAATCGTTCACGGAGTTCCCTCCGGTTGCTGAGAGCATTGGCACGTTCGTCAGCCCGTTCATCCTCCCCGCGTGGGCGAACACGTCGCTTTTGCTGGCCGGCATGGCCGCCAGCACGGAGCGGGCGCTGCGGCTGCGCTATAACTGGCTTCTCGACGGAGGCGTGTTCAGCGGAGGTGACTAACGGGCGTATGTGCCCAAGGTGCCGGGAGTTCAGTCAGGGGTGCGGCTGATGGAGTCCCTGCCCTCCGGCTGCATGGCGCCCATCATCTCCTCCGCGATCGTGTTGGCGCGGAACAGCACGTCCAGCTGGGCATCGTTGTACAGCTCCATCAGCGCACTCCCGAACGTCGCCGTGCTGATCTGGCTGCCCTTGGGCAGGTGCCCTGCCGGATTCCTCAGCCAGGGGTAGTTGGCGAGGTGCTTCACCATAACTGCGGCAACCCTCTCGGCGAGTGCCTGCCGGGTCTGCTCGTCGGCGTCTGCGGGCAGGTCCTCGATGTCCGGCCCCGTGTCGTCACTTTCATCCGCGGACATTTCCCGAATGTCTTCCAGCGCTTCGTCGTCATAGAACCGGGTCATGATGTGGACGATTGAACGGTCACTCTCCGACAGGCGGGAGGCAACTGATTCGAATCCGGCGGGCACATCAGCCGGCGCCTGGTGTTCGATGATGGCGGCGATGTGGGCCCGGGCCTGGTGCAGGGCCTCAATACGCTGCTGGAGTTCGGCGTCTACCTCCCGCAGCACCTCGGGAGTTCCCGTAGCCGTGTCCGTGGCGCTGTGCAGCTGCGACAGCGGAATGCCAAGGACCGCGAGCCGGCGGATGCGCAGCAGGCTCACCAGGTGCCGCACCTCATACTGCTTGTAGCCGTTGTAGCGGCGGTCCGGCTCCTCGAGGAGGCCCAAACGGTGATAGTGGCGGACGGTGTTCACCGTTGTCCCCGCCAGATCAGCCAGTTCACGCGTGCTCCACGGCATCTCAAACTCCTTTCCGCCCCCGGCAGAGTCTACGGGTCCACAGCGAACATCCCGTCCCCGTTACGCACCGGCTCCTCGAAGAGATGTTCACCATCCGCAATAACGGGCACAAGGACGCGGTCGCCGCGGTCCGGATCCGGGAGAATCAATTCCGGGTCCACGAAATAGACCACTCGGCCGTCCAGTGTGAGCCGGCGCGCGAGTTCCAGCAGCATACGCCGCGCCATGTCATCGATCGAGGAAACCAGTGCAAAATCGAGTACACCCTGTTCTCACCGATGTTCCCGCCCACAAACTCCCGGACAATCCGCTCAGCCCCGGCGAAGCGGATCCCGCCCTGGGCCGGGAGTACCCGGACTGCTGTTGCCGTGACGGTCCAGCCGGGGCGAGAACGTGGCAATGCCAACCTGGCCGGGTAGGGCGCCGATCATCCCTCCCGCCACACCGCTCTTGGCAGGAATGCCGACCTGGGTAGCCCAGTCCCCTGCGGCGTCGTACATTCCGCAGGTAGACATGACACTAAGCACCTGCCGCACCACCGGAGCATCAACCACCCGTTCGCCCGAGAGCGGGTTGACACCCTGGTTGGCCAGCGTCGCGGCCATCACCGCCATGTCCCGTGCCGTGACGAGTACGGAACACTGGCGGATGTACCCCTCGACAACGGCCCTCGGATCCCCGGTGAGGATGTTGTGGCTCCGCAGCATGTGGGCACTCGCGAGGTTCCGGTGCGCGTTCTCCATCTCCGAGACGCAGACCGTTTCATCGACTTCCAGCCGGCGGCCGGCAAACGCCGAAAGACCCCGGACGACGCGGTCAACCCGTTCAGCAGGCAGCAGGCTCTCCGGACCCACGAGTGAGTGGGTGGTGATTGCTCCGGCGTTGATCATGGGGTTCCGCGGCCGGCCGGTTTCGTGTTCCAGGGAGATTTCGTTGAAGGCCTCCCCTGACGGTTCGACGCCGACTTTGGCGAGCACGGGATCGAAGCCGCGGTCTGCGAGCGCAAGCGCGTAGGCGAACGGCTTGGAAATCGATTGGATGGTGAATTCGACGTCGTCATCTCCGGAACCGTAGACCTCGCCGTCGACCGTGGCGAAGACCGCCCCCCAGGCGTTCGGGATCCGCTCCGGCGAGTTCGGGGATGTAGTCCGCGAGCTCTCCCGGATTGTCCGCTGTTAGGTCACCGATCGCTTCCGTCAGGTAGTCATGAACAACCGAACGCATTACCGTTCCCCCGCCGTCAAAGGTGTTCGTTTACCGGCGCTCACGAGCCGGTCCGGGCTGCCCGGGCCACTATGGCCAAGTCTGCAGGTGTCGGCAGCCGGAACACACCTCCGCCGGCCCGGAACTCGTCGCCGTGTTTCTTCAAATGGCGGCCGAACAGCGGGCACACGGGAACAAGGGTGAGATTCCTGCGGGTGATGTCCGCAAGCACCTCGCGGAGCAGCACCCCGGCGAGGCCGCGCCCGGCGAACTGTTCATCCACCTCGGTATGAAAAACAATGCGTTCATCTTCCCTGCCGGGAGGGTCGAGGAAGTCCACTCTTCCAGCGCTTACCCCGTCCACGGTCAAAGTGTAGGCGCCCGAGGGCCCCACAGGGCCGGTGGTGACCGCAACTGTCGCTTCGGCGTTGTCCGTACGTTCCTGGTGCATGGCCCTGCCCTTCGCTCTCCGCCTGCTGTCCGCTGGCCGGGGGGACCGGCCGAGACCCGGGACGTGGCGGGGTATTCGGAATGTAGTTGACATGTGAATCATCCCCGATATGATTCACATGTCAACCATTTAGGAGATTTTGATGGATGCAGGGAAGCGCGGGAAGCTCCCCACAAGCCGGGAATTCGCCATGTGGCGCGCCCATCTCGAGGCGGTCGAAACTGCCAGTTCCCGGATCGAGTCGCGGATGCGCAGGGACTCGGGGCTTTCAGGCGGTGATTACCGGGTACTGCTTGCCCTCAGCGAGGCGGAGGGGAAATCCATGCGTTCATCGCAGCTAGCCGCCCAGCTGGAGTGGGAGCGAAGCCGGCTCTCCGGCCAGCTGGGCCGAATGGAGAAGCGCGGCCTGCTGCGCCGCGAGCCGAGCCCGGAGGATGCGCGCGGCTCACTAGTCCTCCTGACCGATGAAGGTGCCCGTGCGTTCCGGGGCAGCACCCTCCCCCACCTCGCTGCCATCAAAGAGCTCTTTGTCGACGCGTTTACGCCCCAGCAGCTCGCCAATTTGGAGGACGCTGCTGCAGCACTGCGCACCCACCTGGGAATGCCGGCACGCTGAGCGCTGCCGGACCCCGGCGGCCCTACGAAGGGAATGAACCCATGCATCCAGGCATTTACGCAGTAATACTCATAGCCCAGGAGGCCCCAGGATGCATACCGCTTCGCCGCAGCACGGCACCGACACATGGAACCACCCGGTCCGACGGACCGTCGTCGTTGTCATCGGTGCCGGCCAGGCAGGACTTTCAGCCGGCTACCACCTGAGCCGGCGCGGTTTCACAAGCGCCCTGGACGGCGTCGAGGCTCAGAGAAGCTTCGTGATGCTTGACGCCGGGACTGCACCCGGGGGCGCCTGGCTGCACCGCTGGGAGTCACTGACCATGGCGACCGTCAACGGCATCTTCGATCTTCCGGGATTCCGGCAGGATCCGCCCCAGCCCGAAACGCCTGCCCGGATTGCGGTGCCGAAGTACTTCGCAGCGTTCGAGGACCGCATGCAGCTTCCGCTCCTGCGTCCCGTTCAGGTTTCCTCGGTCTCCCCCGCGGACGATGATGCCTACGGTGACCTGCTTATCGAGTCCGATGCCGGAATCTGGGCGGCGAGGGCGGTCATCAACGCCACCGGAACCTGGGACAACCCCACACTGCCGTCGTATCCGGGACAGGATCGCTTCCTGGGGCGCCAGCTGCATACCCGGGACTATGTCTCGCTGGACGAGTTTGCCGGCCAGCGGGTGGCTGTGGTGGGAGGAGGCATCTCAGCCGTCCAGCAGCTTGAGGAGATCTCCCGCGTCGCCGAGGTGTTCTGGTACACCCGGCGGGAGCCGGTTTTCCGCGAGGCGCCCTTCGATGCGGAGGCCGGAAAGGACGTAGTGTCCCGGGTCGCTGCCGATGTGGAAGCAGGGAATCCCACCGGCAGCGTGGTCTCGTACACAGATCTGCTGTGGACGCCCTACGCCCTGGCGGCGAAGGAGCGCGGGGCCCTTGAACGTCGGCCAATGTTCACTGCCATCGAGGCGGACGGAGTGCGGGAGGCCCACGGCTCACTGACCCGGGTCGATGCGATCCTGTGGGCCACCGGGTTCAAGGCATCCCTGAGTCATCTTGACCCGCTGGGGCTGCGCAACGAACGCGGCGGAATCGAGGTTCACGGCACCGCTGCCGCGGCGGATCCGCGGGCGCACCTCATCGGGTTCGGGCCATCGCAGTCCACGGTCGGTGCGAACCGCGCCGGACGGGATGCTGTCCTTGACTTGCTGAAGCTGTTTGACGCTGCCCCTGCGCGGGTCTGAGGCGGCGCTTAGGCGAGTCCGCCGTTGGGGTAAATGACCTGTCCGTTGATCCAGCGCGAAGGTCCGGCCAGGAACGCCGCCACCTCGGCAATGTCTTCGGGGGTGCCCAGGCGCTCCAGCGGGGCGAGCTGCGCCAGGCGGTCAATGGATTCCTGGTCTTTGCCGTCCAGGAACAACGGGGTGGCCGTAGGACCGGGCGCAATCGCGTTGACCGTGATGTCCCTCCCCCTCAGTTCCCGGGCCAGGACCGGAGTAAGAGCCTCAACGGCGGCCTTGCTGGCGGCGTACGGCGCGTAGGTGGGGTGCTGCAGGCGGGTCTGGCTGGAAGAGACGTTCACCAGTGCGCCTCCGCTGCGCAGTCGCTGTGCTGCCAGCTGGGAGACCACGAAGCTCCCCCGGATGTTCGTGCGGTGCATCCGGTCCAGTTCGTCGAGGTCCAGGTCCACTACCGTTGACAGGACCATGATTCCGGCGGTGTTGATGACCACGTCTATGCCGCCGAAGGCAGCCTCAACATCATCAAAGGCGCGGATCATGGCAACCTCGTTGGCCACATCCCCTCCGACCGCGATGGCGCGGGCCCCGGCGGCATTGAGTTCCTGGACTACGTCGGCCGCCCTGAACATGTTCCCTGCATAGTGGACTGCCACGGCGAAACCGTCTTTCGCGAGACGTTTGGCGATAGCCCGGCCGATTCCCCCTGAGCCTCCGGTGACAAGGGCAACTCTGGGCTCGGGGGACGTGCTGGACTCAGACATTGTGTGCTCCGATCGAGGAGTGGTAACTATCTACAGCCACGAAAATGGCTGGGGCGGCCATAAAGTTCCCGCCAGACGGCTTCTGTGAACAACATCATCGTCTTAAACAAAAAGCCCCGGCCGGACTTGATGTCCGCCGAGGCGATTTCTGTTTGTGTCGGGTTGACAGGATTTGAACCTGCGACCCCTTGACCCCCAGTCAAGTGCGCTACCAAGCTGCGCCACAACCCGTTCCGCTGACTCGTTTCTTCCGGTTTGTTTCCGGCCGAACCAACTCAAATACTGTACATCATGGTTGGCGTTTTCCCCGCATCGGGGCCGGCCCCGGATTTCATATTGGCTCCGGGACCGGCGTCCGTGCTAGCGCCTGCTGGTCTTGCCGCGCTTTTCCCGCACGCGCATGGAGACCTCAATCGGTGTTCCTTCGAAGCCGAAGGTCTCCCGGAGGCGGCGGGTGATGAAGCGGCGGTACCCCGGATCCAGGAATCCGGTGGTGAACAGCACGAATTTCGGCGGCCGGGAGGACGCCTGCGTGCCGAAGAGGATGCGGGGCTGCTTGCCGCCGCGCACCGGGTGCGGGTGGGCAGCCACGAGCTCACCCAGGAAGGCGTTGAGCTTGCCGGTGGGGATGCGCTTGTCCCAGTTCTCCAGGGCCAGGTCCAGGGCGGGGACGAGCTTGTCCTTGTGCCAGCCGGTCTTGGCGGAGATGTTGACGCGCGGCGCCCACTCCACGTGTGCCAGGTCCCGCTCAATCTCGATCTGGAGGTAGCGGCGGCGTTCGTCGTCGAGCAGGTCCCACTTGTTGAACGCCAGCACCAGCGCACGGCCGGAATCGATGGCCAGCTGCAGGATGCGCACATCCTGTTCGGAGAGGACTTCGTCCACGGCGAGGAGCACGACGGCGACCTCAGCCTTCTCCAGCGCGGCCTGCGTCCGCAGGGAGGCGTAGAAGTCGGCGCCCTGGGCCATGTGCTGGCGGCGGCGGATACCGGCGGTGTCCACGAAACGCCAGGTGCGCCCGCCCAGTTCGATCAGTTCGTCCACCGGGTCACGCGTGGTGCCGGCGAGGTCGTCGACCACCACGCGGTCGCTGCCGGCCAGCTTGTTCAGCAGTGAGGACTTGCCTACGTTGGGACGGCCGATGAGCGCGATGCGGCGCGGGCCGCCGCTGGACTCAAGTCCGCCGTAGGCCGAGTACTCCGGCAGCACGTCCAGGACGGCGTCGAGCATGTCCGCGGTGCCGCGGCCGTGCAGGGCCGAAACCGGGTACGGTTCGCCGAAGCCCAGGCCCCAGAGCACGGAGGCGTCGGCTTCATTCTGGATGTCGTCCACCTTGTTGGCGACGACGATTACCGGCTTGCGCTTGCTGCGCAGCATGCGCACCACGGCTTCATCCGTGGCGGTGATGCCCACAGTCGCGTCGACCACAAGCATGACGGCATCAGCGACGTCGACGGCGATTTCCGCCTGGTCGGCAACACGGGCATGGATGCCGCGGGCATCGTGTTCCCAGCCGCCGGTATCCACGAGCGTGAAGTTCACGCCGTTCCAGGTGGCCGGGTAAGACACACGGTCGCGGGTGACGCCCGGGGTGTCCTCCACCACGGCTTCGCGCCGGCCGAGGATACGGTTCACCAGCGTGGACTTGCCCACGTTCGGCCGGCCGACGATCGCAACGACGGGGTCCAGGCGCAGCGGCGCGTCTTCGTCGTACTCGTCGAAGCCGCCGGAGAGCAGCGCGGCGTCTTCTTCGTCGAGTTCGTAGTCAGAGAGTCCGGCGCGGAGCGTTTCGGCGCGCAGGTTGGCTTCGTCGTCGTCGAGGGCGGCAAGCCGCTCGTCGATCTGGTCCTCGCCTGCCGGGATGTACTCCTCGGAGTCGCCGTCAAAGGTCGGGTTGGCGTTCATAAACTATTGCTTTCTTTCCGTTGAGGCCGTCGGCGCAGCTGCGCACGGCCGTCTCCGGACGTTCAGCCCGGGTAAGTGTTTGGGGGTCAGGCACGGGAAATCCCGTGCAGACACTCCTCCATTGAAACACGGCAAGGTACCGGGACCCCATTGGAGCCCCGGCGCAGCGCCTGCCACATGTGCTTAGTGCGTGCTGGAGAAAACGACCTTCAGTACGGCCTGGACGGTTTCTTCGAAGTCCAGGTCAGAGGAATCGACCGTGATCACACCGTCGGCTGCCTGCTGGAAGTTCACTACCGTGGAGTCCTTCACGTCACGGGTAAGGACCTGCTCGCGAAGCGCGGCGGCGGTCTGGGAACCGCCAAGCTGCACGCCGCGGCGGCGCAGGCGCGCTTCCTCGGACGCGGTGAGCAGGATCCGGACTTCGGCCGTGGGCGCCACCACGGTGGTGATGTCCCGCCCTTCGGCCACGATCCGCAGCCCTGAGTCCTTGATCAGCTGCTGCTGGCGGCGGACCAGCTCGGCCCGGGCACCAAGGGTGGTGGCCACGGCGGAAACGTTGGAGGACACCTCGGGTTCACGGATCGCCGAGGTGACGTCCTCTCCCCCCACCCGAACCCATTCCGCGTCCGGGGAGGTGCTCAGCTCAATGTCTGCGCTGCGGGTGGCGGCCTCGACGGCGACGGCATCCGTCAGGTCGATGCCCGCACGCATGCAGGCGATGGTGACGGCCCGGTACATGGCACCGGTGTCGAGGTAGTTGGCGCGCAGGCGGCGGGCAACTTCCCGGCTGATGCTGGACTTGCCGGAGCCGGAGGGCCCGTCAATTGCCACCACCAGGGGTTTGCCCAGCCGGAACTTTGCCGGATTCTGCTCTGTCATTACTCAACTACCTTCCAGCCGCGCGTGGTCAGTTCGCTGACCAGCCCGTGCATTTTGCTCGGCAGGACCGAGATTTCCACCCGTCCAACCTCGCGGCCGGAGGCGTGCTCCAGGCGCAGGTCTTCCAGGTTGACGCCGATTTCACCGATTTCGGTGAGCAGCCGGGCAATTTGGCCGGGTGTGTCATCGACCAGCACAGTGAAGCTGACGAAGGACTGCGGCGGAGTGCCGTGCTTGCCCGGGATCCGGGCCTGGCCGGTGTTGCCCTCGGAGATCAGCTGCGCCATGTCCAGCCGCGCGCCGTCGGCGGTGGGGTTTTCCAGCGTGTTGATCAGCCGGTTCAGGTCTTCGCGCACCCCGTGCAGGATGCTCACCAGGCGCGGCGCGTTGCCGCTGAGGATCTGCACCCACAGCCTGGGGTCGCTGGCTGCGATCCGGGTGACGTCGCGCAGTCCGTTGCCGGCGAGGGCGAGGGCAGACGGCGGGGTGTCCTGCAGGCGGCTGGCCACCAGTGAGGACATCACCTGCGGCAGGTGGCTGATCAGCGCCACGGAAGCGTCGTGGTCCTCCGCGTTCATGCGGGACACCACAGCACCCAGATCAATCGCAAGTGCCTCTGCAGTCTTCACGGCAGCGGGAGAGCTCTCCTCGCCGGCGCAGATCACCCAGGGCATGGACATAAACAGGTCGCCCAGGGCCGCCACCGGACCTGATTTCTCCCGGCCGGCCATCGGATGGGTACCTACGTAGCGGGATAGATCCACACCGGTGGCGCGCAGGTCCGCCAGCACAGCTGCCTTCACACTGGCTATATCAACTACGACGGCGCCGGGCCAGTCAGCCAGGGCCTGCGCCGCGAGGGAGGCCGTAACGTCCGGCGGAGCCGCCACAACCACCAGCTCCGGAGCGAAGTCAGGCGCGGCGTCCTCGAGGAGGCGGCCGGCCCCGATGTCCCGTGCCACGGCGGCAGTGGAGGGCGAAATATCCGAGAGCACAACGTCGATCCCGCGGGCACGCAGACCCAGGCCGATACTGGCACCGAGCAGGCCGGTGCCAATGACAAGCACCGGTCCGGACAGATGTGTCCCCCCGTCAGGCAGCACTGTCACGGGCTTAGAGTCCCACGACGGCCATCAGGTGGCCGACTTCGTGGCGGCCCAGGACACGAATACTGCCCTGGCGCTGATCGTTCAGGCGGATCGGGCCCATCTGGGTGCGGACCAGGCGCTCCACCGGGTGGCCGACGGCGTCGAACATGCGGCGTACAATCCGGTTCCGCCCCGAGTGCAGCACTACCTCAACCAGGATGTGGCCGGGCGTGGAATCCACCAGGCGGAAGGAATCAACCTTGGCGAAGCCGTCCTCCAGCTCGATGCCTTCACGCATCTGGGCGCCGATGCCGTGGGCCATGGGTCCGCGCACCTGCACCAGGTAGGTTTTGGGCACTTCGTAGGACGGGTGGGTCAGGCGGTTCGCCAGCTCGCCGTCGTTGGTCAGCAGCAGCAGGCCTTCGGTGTTGGTGTCCAGGCGGCCAACGTGGAAGAGGCGCTCGTGCTTGTTGGTGCTTTTGAGGTAGTCGCTGATGCAGGGACGTCCCTCGGGGTCCTCCATGGTGGAGACCACGCCGCGGGGCTTGTTGAAGACGTAGTACTTCTGCGTCTCGTCCAGCTGCAGGCGCATGCCGTCCACGTGGATGGCCACGGTCTTGGGATCGACGCGCACGCCGAGTTCGGTGACAACCTCGCCGTCCACCTCCACGCGGCCTTCGGTGATCATTTCCTCGCAGACACGGCGCGATGCCACACCGGCGCTGGCCATGACCTTCTGCAGGCGCACACCCTCAGGATCGTGGTGCTCGGAGATGACGGGCTTGCCCGGACGCCGGGTGTGGGGACGCTTGGTTACCGGGCCCAGGTTCTTGCCGAAGCGTTCGTTGCGGAACGCCCGCTCGCCACCGCCCTTGCCCTTGGGCGCCCCGGCGCGGGGGCTGCCGGGCTTGAAGCCGCCTTCCTTCGGAGCGCCGGACTTGAAGCCACCCGATTTCGGGGCTCCGGACTTGAAGCCGCCCGACTTGGGAGCGCCGGACTTGAAGCCGCCTTCGCGGGCAGCGCCTGCGCCGCCGGAGGACTTCGGTCCGCCGGTGCGTCCGGAGGCAGGCTTTGAGCCCTTGCCGAAGCCGCGGCCGCCGCCTGCTCCCCCGCCGCTGCGCGGATTACTGCGGCCTGAGCCGGAACGGGGTGCCTGTGTCATTGAGAAGTCCTTCGGGTGTAGCGGTTAGTAAGTAGTTTCTTCAAAATCCGGGAGGTTTTCCAGCCCGGGCAAGTGCGGTGCAATCTCCGGCAGTTCCTCCACGCTGCCCAGACCCAGCTTTTCCAGGAAAAGCGGAGTCGTAACGTACAGCAGCGAACCAGTTTCGGGCTCAGTGCCGGCCTCGGTTACCAGTCCGCGCTGGATCAGCGTGCGGACCACGGAGTCCACGTTGACTCCCCGGATGGCTGAAATACGCCCGCGGGTCACCGGCTGCCGGTAGGCAATCACCGCCAGGGTCTCCAGCGCTGCCTGGGATAGCCGTGCGCTCTGTCCTTCCAGAACAAACTGCCCGACTACGTCGGAGAAGGCGGGGCGGGAGTAGATTCGCCAGCCGCCGGCAACTTCCCGGAGCTCGAAACCGCGCGGTTCAACGGCGCGCAGCCCGTCAGGTCCATCCCCAGTATAGCCGTCATACTCTTTGCGCAGATCGTCAAGGAGCTGCCCGGCTGCTGAGGGGCTGATGCCCAGTGCCAGGCCCAGGCTTTCCGCGCTCAACGGCTCGCTGGCCACCATCAGCACGGCCTCGGCAGCTGCGCGCAGTCCGCCGGGGCGGTTCTGCACCCCGGCATCGGCCTGCGGGAAGGTTTCTTCAGTTCCCCTGTTTGAGGTCTGCGGCTGCATCAGGCTCCTCGCCGGCGTCGTCGTCGTATTCTTCCGTAAGCTCCTGGGCAGTCCATTCTCCGGTCCCGGCGCCGGTCCAGGAGATCCGCAGCTCGCCCAGCGGTTCGGGCTGGTTGAAGGCCAGCACTCCGTCGCGGAACATCTCAAGCAGGGCCAGGAAACGGCCCACGATCTCCAGCGGCGTTGCTCCCTGCGCGAGTTCGGTGAAGGTCAGCGGACTGCTTGCCCGGAGCCTGTCCCCGATGATCTGGGCCTGTTCGCGCACACTGACCCGCGGCGCGTGCAGGTGGCCCAGCCCCACCTCGGTGGGCGGACCGGGCTTCGGTTCCAGTGCCTTGCGGGCAAGGCGGCCGAACTCTTCCGCGCTGGTGCGCCAGATCAGTTCGGGCAGCATGGCGGCCAGGTGCGGTTCAAGGGCCGTGTCACGCGGGAAGCGGAGGCCTTCCTCTTCCAGCCGGCTGCCCATGAGGGAGGCAACCTCCTTGAAGGCACGGTACTGCAGCAGCCGGGCGAAAAGCAGGTCGCGTGCCTCGAGGAGGGCAATGTCGTCGTCGTCCTCCACGTCACCGGCCGGCAGCAGGCGGGCAGCCTTGAGGTCCAGCAGCGTTGCGGCGATGACCAGAAATTCGCTGGCCTCGTCGAGTGCCCACCCCTGTCCCGAGGCGGTCAGCGCGCGGATGTAGGCAATGAACTCGTCCGTTACGGTGGCCAGGGCGATTTCGGTGATGTCCAGCTCGTGCTTGGTGATCAGCCCCAGCAGCACGTCGAACGGGCCGCGGAAGTTCTCCAGCCGGACTTCGAATCCGGCTCCGGCCCTTTCCCCGGCCAGGCTAGGGTGCGCCGCCGCGGGCAATCAGTTCCTTGGCGAGACGGCGGTAGGAGTCTGCACCGGCATGGTTGCCGGCGTAGGACGTGATGGGCTCTGCGGCCACCGTGGCATCAGCGAACTTGATGGTGCGCTTGATGACGGTCTCGAAGACCTTGTCACCGAAAGCCTCCACCAGCCGGCCGATGACTTCGCGGCTGTGCAGGGTCCGCGCGTCGTACATGGTGGCGAGCACGCCGTCCACCTGCAGCCCCGGGTTCAGGCGGTCCTGGACCTTTTCAATGGTTTCCACCAGCAACGCCACGGCGCGCAGGGCAAAGAATTCGCAGATCAGCGGAATGATGACGCCGTGCGCGGCGGTAAGCGCGTTGACGGTCAGCAGCCCCAGGGACGGCTGGCAGTCGATGAGGATCACGTCGTAGTCATCGGAGACGCGCCGCAGGGCCCGCTCCAGGACCTGCTCGCGGGCTACCTCGTTGACCAGCTGGACTTCGGCGGCGGAGAGGTCGATGTTGGCCGGGAGCAGGTCGATATTCTCGACATGCGTTTCCTGGATCGCATCGCGGATGTCCACTTTCCGGTCCATCAGCACGTTGTAGACGGTGACGTCCAGCTCATGCGGGTTGGTGCCGAGGCCCGCAGAGAGTGCGCCCTGCGGGTCGAAGTCCACCAGGAGCACCTTGCGCCCGGCTTCAGCCAGCGCGGCACCGAGGTTGATGGTGGACGTCGTCTTGCCGACGCCGCCCTTCTGGTTCACCATCGCAATGATGCGGGCCGGACCGTGGGAAGTCAGGACCGGAGGCTCCGGGAACTCCGTCAGCGGACGGCCGGTAGGACCCATGGCTTCATCAGCTGCGCCCTGCGTTGCGTCCTGCAGAGTTGCGGAACTCTGTTCGCTGCTCACGTATAAATCCACGCTTCCGTCTCTAGCTGTCCTGCTGGCTGTCCTTTCCAAGGTTACAGCTGTGCAATACAGATACCGCGAATCCGGGCCGCAACACCAGCGAGCCTTGACGCTCAACCTTAAGTCGAACGTTGGCCGGTGCCGGCAAAGGCAGTACGCACAAATTCCTTCGAAACCGTTGACGGGTTTTCGTCGTGGCGATTAGCGTCTAGGTAAACATATGTTCACCGTGAGGCAATATGCGGCGGAACGCCGTGCAAACTGCTGTTCTCACCGACCGACAGGACCGATTTGGAATACCTAAACGCCGCCATCGTGGTGGCCTATCTCGTGGGCATGCTCGCCTTTGGCTGGTGGGGGAAAAGCCGGACCACGAATGAAAGCGACTATCTGGTGGCCGGCAGACGGCTTGGCCCGCTGTTCTACACGGGCACCATGGCGGCCGTGGTCCTGGGCGGCGCGTCCACCGTAGGCGGCGTCGGGCTGGGCTACCAGTACGGCATCTCCGGCATGTGGCTGGTGGTGGCGATCGGCGCCGGGGTGCTGCTGCTGAGCCTGCTGTTCGCCTCGAAGCTGCAGAGGCTGAAGATCTACACGGTTTCGCAGATGCTCTCGCTCCGGTACGGTCCGGGTTCAACCCGGATGTCCTCTGTGGTCATGCTGGCCTACACCCTGATGCTCTGTGCCACGTCCACCGGAGCCTACGCCACCATCTTCGTGGTGCTCTTTGGCTGGGACCGCTGGCTGGCAATCGCCGTGGGCGGCGCCGTCGTACTCATTTATTCGACCATCGGCGGGATGTGGTCCATCACCCTGGCCGACATGGCGCAGTTCATCATCAAGACCATCGGCGTCTTTGCGCTTATGCTTCCCTTCACCTTCGCCGGTGCCGGAGGCCTCGACGGAGTCCGCGAACGGGTGGATGCCGAGTTCTTCAGCATCACCGGCATCGGCGCGCAGAGCATCATCACGTATTTCGTGGTCTACACGCTGGGCCTGCTGATCGGCCAGGACATCTGGCAGCGCGTCTTTACTGCCCGGACCCCGCTGATTGCGCGCTGGGGCGGAACCGCAGCCGGCATCTACTGCATCCTGTACGGGGTGGCCGGCGCCCTCATCGGCATGGCGGCATCCGTCGTCCTGCCGAGCATCGAATCCAAGGATGACGTGTACGCCGACGTAGCCATGAGCATCCTGCCCGTCGGCCTGGGCGGCCTGGTGCTCGCCGCAGCAGTTGCGGCAATGATGTCAACGGCTTCCGGCTCGCTCATCGCCGCGGCCACTGTGGCGCGCACCGACGTCGTACCCTACGTCCGCAGCTGGTTCGGCGGTTCGAAGGCTGCGGGCGCCGATGCCACGTCGACTGAAAACCCGGAACATGACGTCGCCCGCAGCCAGGCCTGGGTCCTGGGCCTGGGAGTCGTGACCATCCTGCTCGCCATTGTGGTCCAGGACGTTGTGGCGGCCCTGACCATCGCCTACGACATCCTGGTGGGCGGCCTGCTGGTGGCGATTCTTGGCGGCCTGTTCTGGAAGCGCGGCACAGGGTTCGGCGCCGCGGCCTCCATGGTCGCCGGCACGGTGGCCACACTGTCCACCATGATCTATCTCGAGATTACCGGTGACGCACCTTATGACGGCGTGTACGCCAACGAGCCGATTTACTTTGGGCTCGTCGCCTCGGCCGTGGTCTACTTCGTGATCTCAGCGCTGACACCCCGCACCGATCCCGCAGTCATGTCCGCCTGGGAAGACCGGCTGGCCGGCCGCTCCCGAGCCGATGACGGTGCTGGCACAGAGCCGGCACCGGACGTCTCGCGCGCCTGACCAGAGAACAGAAAAGGAATGCTCCCGCGGACTTCGCGGGAGCATTCCTTTTCTGTCTGCCCGGTGCCGGCTTGCCGGGCCCGTTAGGCCCGGCTGCCGGCGCCGGGCACGGAGGCCTCGACTTCGCGGGACTCGGCCGTTGGCTCGGGTTCCCCGGAGCCGGCTTCGACGTTCATGCTGGCTTCATCGAAGGGGAGTTCCTTGTCCAGCACCCGGCGGACCTGGTCCCGGTCAATTTCCTTGGTCCAGGTACCGATCAGCACGGTGGCGACGGCGTTGCCGGTGAAGTTGGTCAGCGCGCGGGCTTCGGACATAAAGCGGTCAATGCCCACAATCAGCCCAACGCCTTCAATCAGGTCCGGGCGGTGGGACTGGAGCCCGCCGGCCAGGGTCGCGAGGCCGGCTCCGGTCACGCCGGCGGCACCCTTCGAGGCGATGATCATGAACACCAGCAGGGAAATCTGCTCCCCGAGTTCCAGCGGCTTGCCCATGGCAGAAGCAACGAACAGTGCAGCCATGGTCAGGTAGATGGCGGTGCCGTCCAGGTTGAAGGAGTAGCCGGTGGGTACGGTGACGCCCACAACCGGCTTGGACACACCGAGGTGCTCCATCTTCGCGATCAGCCGCGGCAGGGCAACCTCGGAGGACGATGTGGAGAAGATCAGCAGGTACTCGCGGCCGAGGTAGCGCATCAGCTTGAAGATGTTGAACCCGGTGACAATCTTCATCAGCCCGCCGAGGATCACGGCGATGAACAGCACGCAGGTGAGGTAGAACGCAATCATGAGGGTGGCCATGCTGACGATAGCCTGCACACCGGTTTCTCCGACGACGGCGGCAATGGCACCGAAGGCGCCAATCGGAGCCAGCCACATGATCATCATCAGGATCCGGAAAACCAGCACCTGGATGTAGCCGATCCCCTTGAGGACCGGAGCCCCGGCCTTGCCCATCTTCTGCAGTGCGAAGCCGACCAGAAGTGCCACGAACAGGGTCTGCAGGATGGATTCTCCTGTCAGGGAGGCCAGCAGGGTGGTGGGAATGATGCTCAGCAGGAATCCTACCGTTCCGCCGTCCTCGTCCGGCGCAGCCGGTGCGGCGCCCCCGGAGGTCTGGAGATCCAGTCCCTCTCCCGGGTGGATGAAGTTGCCCACAAGCAGGCCGATGGCCAGCGCGAAGGTGGACATGACGATGAAGTAGCCCAGCGCCAGGCCGCCTACCTTGCCCACCGTCGCGGCCTTGGCGATCGAGCCGATGCCCAGCACGATCGTGCAGAAAATGACCGGCGCGATCATCATCTTGATCAGGCCGATGAAGGCAGTGCCCAGCGGCTTCATGGACTTGCCCACCTCGGGCGCCACCAGGCCTATCACGGCACCGAGAACCACCGCCGCGATCACGGCAATATAGAGGACGTGGGTCCTGTCCTTCTTCTTTGCTTTGACCGGGGGCTGTTCGCCGCCGGGTATGGTGGCAGAGGCCATCGCATGCTCCTAGCTTCGTTGATAGCTGGGCCCCGGCGGCGAAAGCGCGGACGGAACCGGAAGTAATCCGCACACATCCTCTCTGCCTTGTGTGACGGTGGTCACGGTTGTGTTCATACTGTTCACAGCATCCGGCCTGGTCCGGACCAGCCGCCCGCACCAACACGAACCCGCGTCCCGCCGCACCGAAGGAGCCACTTGCGCAAATGGAGCCTCGCCAGCCGGCTGCTCGTGGGTCAGCTGGCTTTTATTCTGTGCCTGTCTGCCGGACTCTCCTGGGCCCTCTATGCCCAGGCGGAGCAGCACAGCTACGACGACACGGCAGAACGGATGCTCTCGGTGGCTGAGACCATCGCTGCGGACCCGTTCGTGCTTGACGCCGTGGCCGGGGCGGATCCAAGTGCTGCCCTCCAGCCCTATGCCGCCGAGGTCATGCAGTCCGCGCACGTGGATTTCCTCACCATCATGGCTCCGGACCGGACCCGCTTTACGCACCGCACGGAGTCCCAGATCGGCAAACCGTACCTCGGGTCGGTCGACCAGGCGCTGGCCGGAACCTCCTTCACCGAGGTCTACACGGGCACCCTGGGACCGTCGGTCCGCGCCATTGTCCCGGTCCTGGATGATGCCGGCGAGGTCCAGGCGCTGGTGGCGGCAGGCCTCACCGTGGACCGGGTAGCAATCGCCCGCGATGCCGAGCTGCCGGGACTGTTCATCATCACGATCGCCGCCCTGGCGTGGGGAACCCTGGCTTCCTTCCTGCTCAGCCGCTACCTTCGCCGGACCACGCAGGACCGCAGGCCCGATGAGCTGGCCGGCCTTTTCGCCTTCCACGACGCAGCGCTGCACTCCCTGCGTGAGGGCCTGCTCCTGCTCAACAACGACGGCGCACTGGTCCTGTACAACGACCAGGCGGCGGAACTGCTGGGCCTGCCGCCCGGAACGGGAAGCCCCGCGGACGTGCGCGGGCTGGGACTGCCCGGAACCCTCTCGGACCTGCTGCGCAGCGGCCGCACCGCCGTCGACGAATTCCACTTCACCGAACAGCGCATCCTGGTGGTGAACCAGTCCCCCGCAGTAGCCGCGGGCCGCGCGGGCGGAGCCCGCGGACGGAAGACCGGCGAACCCAAGCGGCTCGGCACGGTGACCACGCTGCGCGACCACACCGAGGTAGAGGCCCTGACCGGGCAGCTGCAGTCCATGCGCACCCTCACCGATGCCCTGCAGGCTCAGGCGCACGAACACGCCAACCGGCTGCATACGGTCGTGTCGCTGATCGAGCTGGACCGCCCGGATGAGGCCCTGGAGTTCGCCACCCGGGATCTGGTGCAGTCGCAGCAGCTGGCGGACGACGTCGTGGGTGCCGTTGGCGAACCGGCGCTGGCGGCGCTGCTGGCCGGAAAAAAGGCGCAGGCCAGGGAGCGGGGAATCACCCTTGAGCTGGTGCTGGACGCAGTCCCTGAAGACGGCGCGGGACCTGCCCTGCTTCATTCGGGCGAGCTGGTGACCATAGTGGGAAACCTGGTGGACAACGCGATGGACGCCGTCCAGGGGCTGCCGGAGTCCAGAGTAGCCGTCTATTTGGCAGTGGTGGACGGCGGCGGGCAGCGCGGCTTCCGGGTCTGTGTCCAGGACAGCGGACCCGGAGTTCCGGCGGAATCCCAGCAGCGGATCTTTGAACAGGGCTACAGCACCAAGGACACCGCGCGTCCCGGAGCGGGCCGGGGCATCGGGCTGGCCCTGGTGAACCAGGCCGTGCTCCGCCTTGGAGGCACGCTGGCACTGGACCATGGCGGCGCATCCGGCGGTGCCCGGTTCACGGTACTGCTTCCACTGCCTGAAGGAGCCCGCCAGTGAGCGCCGCGCGCCGGATCAGTGTCCTCGTGGTGGAGGACGAGCCCGTAGTGGCGGACGCCCACTCCGAATACGTCCAGCGGACCGAAGGGTTCGTCCTGGCCGGTGTGGCGCATACGGCCGCCGAGGCACTGGGCTTCCTGCAGGCACCGGAATCAAACGTGGACCTGGTGCTGCTGGACATGAACCTGCCGGACCTGCACGGGCTGGACCTGCTGCGCCGCATCCGCGGAGCGGGCATTCCGGCGGACGTTATCGCCGTTACCGCGGTGAGGGAGCTGCCTGTGGTCCGCCAGGCCATGTCAGCAGGAATCGCCCAGTACCTGATCAAGCCCTTCACCTACGCCTCATTCAGCACGAAGCTAGGCGCCTACCGGGAGTTCCACGCCAACCTGGCAGGTCAGGGTGCCTGCGCAACACAGACCGAGGTGGACCGGGCGCTTGCAGCACTGCGTCCGGCTGTCCCTGCTGCCCTGCCCAAGGGACTCTCCCCGGAAACACTGGAGGCAGTTTCGGAGGTCCTGAAGCAGGCCGGAGAGCCTCTGTCCGCTTCCGAGGTGTCAGCCGCGCTGACCATGTCCCGCATTACCGTGCGGCGCTACCTGGAGCACCTGACTGCACAGCGGGCTGTCCTCAGGTCGCCGCGGTACGGTTCCCCCGGCCGGCCGGAGCTTGAATACGCCTGGCGCCGCTGAGCTGCCCGGCAGGCCCTCAGCTGCCGGGACGCAGCAGCGGCATCAGGTCATCCAGTACGGACCGGTCTTCAATGGTGGACGGCACGGTGAAGTCATCACCGTCGGCAATCTGCCGCATGGTCTTGCGCAGGATCTTCCCGGACCTGGTCTTGGGCAGCGCCTCCACCACCCGGACTTCCCGGAAGTCGGCCACGGGACCAATCCGGGTGCGCACCAGGTCCGCGAGCGCAGCCTGGATCTCCTCCTCGGAGTTCTCCGAACCGGCCTTGAGCACCACGTACCCGCATGGGCGCTGGCCCTTGAGGCTGTCCTTCACACCGATGACGGCACATTCGGCGACGGCGGGGTGGGACGCCACTACCTGCTCGATCGCCCCGGTGGACAGCCGGTGCCCTGCCACGTTAATGACGTCATCTGTCCTCCCCATGACAAAGACATAGCCGTCCTC
>JBELYP010000007.1:0-60682 GCA_040273995.1 Arthrobacter sp. | reverse complement strand
GGCGGTTCGGTGGCGGGTTCTAAAAAATGCCCACTAGTCTGAGTCTATGGCGGAGCAGGGACAATACCCCGAATATTGGGAAGCTGATGTCGTTTTGCGGGACGGGCGTACCGGCCATCTGCGGCCGGTTTCCCCGGCCGATGCCGAGGCGTTGCAGGCGTTCCACATGCGGCAGTCCCAAAGCTCCATCTATCTTCGCTTCTTCACCTACAAGGCTAAACTGAGCGGCCGCGAGCTAAAGCGCTTTACCAACGTGGACTACCGGGACCGGGTTGCGTTTGTGATCACACTCGGCTCCGAGATTGTGGGCATTGGGCGGTACGACCGGCTGGATGATCCCGCCGAAGCCGAGGTTGCCTTCAACATTTCCGATGAGCACCAGGGCCGCGGAATCGGGTCCATCCTGCTGGAGCACCTGGCTGCCGCGGCGCGCGAAAACGGGATCCGCCGGTTCAGCGCCGAGGTGCTCCCGGAGAACCGCAAGATGCTCAGCGTCTTTGCCGACGCCGGCTACGAGGTGCGCAGGGCGTTCGACGACGGCGTGATCGCCCTGGACTTCGACATCGATCCCACGGAGAAGTCCCGGGCCGTGATGGAGTCACGCGAGCACCGCGCCGAGGCGCGAAGCGTCGCTGACCTGCTGGCGCCGTCGTCCATTGCCGTGATCGGTGCGAGCCGCGAATGGGGCAGCGTTGGCTACCAGCTGATGGAACACATCGTCGAGGGCGGATTCACGGGCGGCGTCTACGCCGTGAACCCGGAGGCGTTCGAACTGGCCGGCATGGTGTCCTACGGGAAGATCTCGGAGATTCCCGAACCGGTTTCCCTGGCCGTCATCGCCGTCCCGCATGACCAGGTGCAGTGTGTGGCGGAGGAATGCGCCGCCGCCGGCGTGAAGCACCTGCTGGTGGTCAGCGCAGGGTTCGACGACGGCGAGGCGGGCCTGGCACGCCAGCGACGCCTGGTGCGCTATGCCCGGGCCAACGGCATGCGGGTCCTCGGTCCTGCGTCCCTCGGCCTGATCAACACCCGCCCTGACGTTTCGCTCAACGCTTCCATGGCCCCGGCTCTGCCACGCCGCGGGGGACTGGGACTGTTCAGCCAGTCGGCTGCCATCGGCGTCCTGCTCTACGCCGCGGCCCAGCGCCGCCGGCTGGGGCTTTCCTCCACCATCTCCGCCGGCAACCGCGCGGATGTTTCCGGCAACGACGTCATGCAGTACTGGGAGGACGACGCCGAGACCAGGGTGGTGGGACTGTACCTGGAGTCGGTGGGCAACCCGCGCAAGTTCTCCCGGATAGCCCGGCGCCTCGCCACCGGCAAACCTGTCATCGTCGCCAAATCCGATGTCACCGGCCTCCAGCTGCCGCCCGGGCATTCTGCCCGGCTCACCCAGGCTCCGCAGGGGGCGCTGGATGCGATGCTGCGCCAGTCCGGCGTCATCCGCGTGCCCACCAATGAGCAGCTGATGGACGTTGCCCAGATTGCCTGCAGCCAGCCGCTGCCGCGCGGCAAGGGCCTGGCGGTGCTGAGCAACTCTGCGGCGCTGGGCCGGGTGCTGGCTGATGCTGCTGTTCCGCTGGACCTGGACGCCGTGCACCTGTGCACAGACCTTGACCTGGACCGCGGGCAGAGCGTGGCCCTCCCGGCGCTGCGTGAGGCGGTGGAGAAGGCTCTGGCCGATGACGCCGTGCACTCCGCCGTCGTCACCCTGCTCCCCGCGCCGGGACTGAACAATGACGCGATTGCCGAAACCCTGCTCGACTGTGCCGTTGCAGCCGGAAAGCCCGTGGTTGCGGTCTTTACCGGGATTATGGACCCCAGCCAGCTCACCGAGGGTGTGCTGGCCCACCGGGAACCTGCTGCGCAGGCTTCCGCGGAGGGCGAGGAAAGCCCGGCCGGCACTGAGCTTCCGCCGGGGCTGCCCTGCTTCGCGAGCCCGGGCGCAGCCGTCACCGCGCTGGCGGCCCTGGTCCGCTACACCGAATGGGCCGGCAGGGAACACGGTCACTTCGTGAAGCCCGACGGCGTGGATACTGAAGGTGCGCAGGCATTCATCGACGAACAAATGGCACGGGTGGCCAACACCGAACTGCTTCGGCTGGGGCCGGCCGAAACGGAACGGCTGCTGGGCTTCTACGGGATCAGTGTCCTTCCCTCCCTGCCTTTCCGCACCGAGGATGAGGCAGTGCAGGCAGCGAACCAGCTCGGCTGGCCGGTAGTGCTCAAAACCATGGACGAGCATCTGCGCCACCGCCTGGACCTGGGCGGGGTACGGCTGAACATTTCCTCCGAACAGTCCCTGCGGAGCAACATCTCCGAAATGCGCACGGCCCTTGAACCATACGGCCGCTTCGAGCTGGAGGTACAGTCCATGGCGCCCTCCGGGCAGGGATGTGTGCTCCGGGCCATTGAGGATCCGCTGCTGGGTCCGGTGCTGTCCTTCGGAATTGCCGGCGACGCCGTCAATCTCCTCGATGACTGGGCGCACGGCATACCGCCGCTGACCAGCGTGGATATTGCGGATCTTGTGCGGGCACCGCGGACGTCGCGGAGGCTGTTCGGCTACCAGGGACTGCCGAAGGTGGACGTTGGGGCGCTTGAAGACCTGATTGCCCGGGTAGCGCTGCTGAAGGATGAGCACCCCGAGATAGCGCTGCTGGAAATCAATCCGGTGCTGGTTTCGGTCCAGGGCGTAACTGTCCTCAGCGCTGACATCCGGCTGGGCAATCCGCAGCAGCGCACGGACAGTGCCCGACGGGCGCTGCGGGACTAGCGTCTGCCGGCCGCCCGCGCACTTATGCACACTCAGCGCGCCTTTTTAGGTGCTCAGGGCGCATCTGGGGGAAACTGGTCTTATGTCGCCGCTACTTTCCGCTGAACGCCGCAGCCTCGACGCCTCGATGGAGCGCGCAGGCTTCTATCCCACGCTGCTGGCAGACGTTGTACATGACGCGCTGGACGGGCGGGAACCGCTTTCCCACCTGATCCACCTGGAAACGCATTTCGACCGGACTGAAGTGCACCGGCACATCACCGTCCTGGTGCTGACCGAGGACATGCTGGTGATCACCCATGTAGACGACCAGCAGCTGGATGAAGCCGGCGAGCAGATGATGGCGCAGGTTTCCACCGAGTCCGTGCCTGTGGCCCAGATCCGCTCGGTAGTGCTGGGGTACATGTACTCCCAGCCGCAGAACTACAAGCCTTCGGACCAGGCCCGTGAACTTACCCTAGCCATCGCCTGGTCCGGCGGCCAGCGCCTGGACATGGGCCCGGCCGGCTGCGCGGATCCCCAGTGCGAAGCGGACCACGGGTACACCGGCACCATTGCGCAGGAAGACATTGTGCTGCGGGTGTCGGCCGAAGCGGACGGCATCCAGGCCGTGCAGAACGCCAAGGCATTCGCCCGGGCCCTGCGCAAGGTCAACACGGACACCATGAACGTCCGGGCCATGGACCCTGCCATTGACCGGCAGCGCATGCCCGGCATTGGCGGCCGGTTCAACCGCGGCCACCACCAGCGGTAAGGGGCATGGACGCAGCACACGCCTCCGACCCCCTGCCCCAGGCACCGGGCTACGGCCGCAGTACCGTAGGTGAGGTGCTTACCAGCGCCGCCGCAGCCCTTCAGGTTCCCGGCTTCGCGAACACCCTTGGACTGCCCGCGGCCCGCCGGGTCTGTGTGGTCATGGTGGACGGCCTGGGGCGCAGCCTGCTGAAGCAGCGCTCAGGGCATGCACCCTATCTGAGGTCGCTCATGGACAGCGGACGCACCCTCACCGCTGCCTTCCCCACCACGACGGCGGCATCGCTGGCTTCCCTTGGCACCGGTCTGGCGCCGGGACAGCACGGCATGGTGGGGTACGACGTGCTGGATCCGGGTCAGGACAAGGTGGTTAACATGCTCGGCAACTGGGATCCCGGAGTGGACCCAAAGCGCTGGCAGCCTTTCCCTACCGTGCTGGAGCGCGCCGCTGAGAGCGTTCCCGTTACCACCGTCAGCCTGCCCCGTTTCGCAGACTCTGCCATGACCCGGGCCGCCCTGCGCGGCGGAACACACGTTTCCGGTACGGGAATCCACGCGCGCGTTCAGGCGGCCGCGGAAACCCTGGCCTCGCAGAAGCGCATGCTGATGTACTTCTACTTCAACGAGCTGGACAAGACCGGCCACCGTCATGGAGCCCAGTCCCCGGAGTGGGGCGGCGCCCTGGAAGAACTTGACTCTGCCCTGCAGCGGTTCACCGCCAAGCTTCCGCAGGACACCCTTGTCCTGCTCACCGCAGATCACGGCATGGTGGATACCGCGCCGGCAGACCGCATCGACTACTCCGCCATTCCGGCGCTGGTGGACGGCGTGCGCCACACTGCCGGGGACCCGCGGATGGTGCAGCTCTACGTGGAGCCCGATGCCCCGGCCGGAACATGTGAAAGGCTCGCCGCTGCCTGGCAGCGTGAGCTGGGTTCCAAAACCTGGATCATGACCAGGGAGCAGGCTGTTGCTGCTGGACTGTTCGGACCGGTCCGCGAGGAGGTCATGCCCCGCATCGGGGATCTGCTCATCGCTGCCCGTGAACCGATTGCACTCTTTGACGGCCGGCGGGCCAGCCCGTCGGCCCTGCAGATGGTGGGCCAGCACGGTTCGCTGACCCGTGCTGAGCGTGAAGTCCCGCTCCTGACGCTGGCGCGTCCGGCGAAGGGCGGGCGGAAGTAGGTTATGGCTGAGCTTGTTTTCTTCTCCGGGACCATGGACTGCGGCAAGTCCACCCTGGCGCTGCAGATGGACTACAACCACAGCGCGCGCGGCCGTGGCGGAATCCTCTTCAGCCGGAACGACCGCGCCGGCAACTCCATGATCTCCAGCCGTCTGGGCCTGAAAACCCGGGCCGTTGAGGTGCGGGACAGCACAGACTTCTGGGATGAGGTGAGCCGGACCCGGAGTGCGGGGGAGCGGGTGGACTACCTGATCTGTGATGAAGCGCAGTTCTACAGCGAGGAACAGATCGAGCAGCTTGCCCGGATTGTGGACGAGATGGACATCGACGTTTTTGCCTTTGGCATTGCCACGGACTTCCGGACCCGGCTGTTCCCCGGTTCCCAGCGGCTGATCGAACTTGCGGACCGCATCGAGGTGCTTCAGGTCCGTGCCCTGTGCTGGTGTGGCCGTAGGGCAACCCACAATGCACGTACCGTGGACGGTGTCATGGTTGTCACCGGTGACCAGGTGGTTGTTGGAGACGTGGACAAACGGCCTGCGGACCCGGGGCCTGAAGCACTGTTTGAGCCGGAGGAAGCCGGCGCCGCGCCCGTCGGCTATGAAACCCTGTGCCGGCGTCACTACATGCGCCGGATGGGTGCCCAGCAGGCAGCGCGGTTCGCCGGTTCAGGCGAAGACCCGGACATCTGCGCAGTGAACGTTCCGCGCGGCTAGCACCGGCAACCACCCGGGGGCATACAGCTGCTTCCGGTCGGGTGGCTGCCCGGCAAATCCCGGCGCTAGTCGCCCTTGGTGCCGAAGACGATCTCGTCCCAGCTCGGTACCGAGGAGCGCTTGGGTTTGATGCGCCGTTCTGTCACCGGTTCTTTGGACTCGGGAACTTCAGCTGTCTCTTCCGGCTCTGCCGCCGGCTTGGCCGGTTCCGGTGCCCGCGAACCGCGCAGCGGCCGGGCGAGGATGCTGATTTCCCGTGTGGAGGTGCTGATGCCCTCGTCCAGACGCAGCGGATCGGCTGCCGGCTCGGGCTCAGCCGGTTCGGGCAGCTCCGGTTCAACGGGGGCTGCCGGGGCCAGGCTCAGGCGGCCGGTGCGCGGCCGGTGGACGTTTTCATCCTCGAGCTCCGCCTGACCTTCGCGCGGGTGGGCAGCCGGAATGCTGCCCTTCGCCAGCAGGGCTGCCAGGGCGTCGTCGCCCTCCTCATCAGTACCCAGACGCTGGCCGCGGCGGGAACGGAGAACGTTCAGCAGCTCATCGGTTTCCTCGTCGGAAACCGTTTCCGGGTCCTCCGGCGCGGTGTCCGTTTCAAAGTCGAAGACGCGGTCGGCAACCGCCGACAGGCGGCGCGCCGGCACGGGGGAGTCCACCGGCGCGAGTTCACTGAGCAGCTGGGCCCAGCGGTTGGCATTCGTGACCTGCCGGCGCAGTGGATTGTAGGTCCAGCGGGCAGGAGGTTCCTCACCCACTGAGACCCTGGAGTTCTCGCCAAGGCTGAAGCTCGCGACGACGTCCCAGGAACCTTCCGGGCGGCGCCAGGAGTCCCAGGCAACGGTTTCCGGATCGACGCCGAAGGCACGGAGGCGGTGGGCCACCATTTCGCCCAGATTCACCGGCGAATCGCCGAATGCAGAGCGGTGGCTGTCCTGGACCGCGCTTTGGGGCGCGGCGACTTCCACCGACTGCGCCTGGCGGGCGATGTACTCACGTTCCGCAAGGACGGGACCCTCGTAGCGCCGGATGTGGGCGATGTCGTGTCCCGATAGCTCAGCGACTTCCTCGGCGCTGGCGCCGGCACGGATCCGGGCCTGGATATCCCGCGGGGTCATGGTGGGTCCGGCCTCGGGCTCAGCGGACACACTGCCGCGCCGCGCGGGGCGGGAAGCAGCAACGCGCAGGGCTTCATCGATGCGCAGCCGGAACGTTTCGCCGCCCCGTCCGCTTAGCAGCAGATGTTCGCCGCCCTCATGGACACCCACGAGCCGTAGATCCTGCATGAAAAAATCCTCGCTATCGATAGCAACTCCTCTTTGAAACAATGCCATCCGGGCCACTAAATTCCTACCGTTTGGCCCGGTGTGGCGCGGATCCACGAGCCGCCGGGCGCATGATTTCGCACACCGAACCCGTCCCGGGCGGCACAGTCATGGCTATTTCGTTCAGGGCGGACAAAAATCTCTCTTCTGCGGGCACAAATACAGGGCCCGCTGCGTTGTCTACTCCGAGCCGCGCTGCTGTCCCGGGCCATGTGTCCGGCAGGCACAGCACGTGCCCGGACTTACCCGTGAAGTACTGACACCGATGGTGGGATGAAAATTATGGCGACAGACTACGACGCGCCGCGCAAGGCCGACGAGGACGCCAGCGAAGAATCAATCGAAGAACTGAAGACCCGGCGGACCAACACCCAGTCCGCCGTTGTGGATGAAGACGAAGCCGAGGCGGCGGACAGCTTTGAACTGCCGGGGGCAGACCTCTCCGGCGAGGAGCTAATGGTTCGTGTGCTGCCCGCCCAGCAGGACGAATTCACCTGCGCCTCCTGTTTCCTGGTTCGCCACAGGTCCCAGATCGCCAAGGAAAAGGACGGCCTGTATTACTGCATTGACTGCGAAGGCTGAGAAGCAGGCGGTGGGATAGCCGTTTTAGCTGCCGGCGGTCTGGAGGGCTGCCGCCAGCTTTTCCGGGTGGCGGGTGGACGTCAGCCAGTAAGGCGTCCGGTCAGCGGGATCGGTGATCTGCATTTTGACAACCGGACCAATCCAGCCGCGGATGCACAGGTACGCCGTGGCGTTCAGGGCCGGTCCGCGCTGCTGCGTGGCGTCCTCGCCGCGGAAAGCCTCCACCTCGCCGATCCACTTGCGCTCAATCTGCGCGCGGCCCACCTGCACGGTCTCTGCAGTCACCCGGATAACCGGCGTGGACATAAGCAGCAGGACAGTAAGGACCACGGCAGCGACTGCCGCAACCAGGAAGCCAACCAGCAGGCTAATGGGAATGAATGCCAGGACGAATGTCCCCGCCATGCCGGCAACCACAAGCCAGATCCAAAACGCCGGGAGCAGCCTCTCCGAGTAGAGGACCGTCTGGGCAGGACTGTGTGCAGCGGGTGTTGACATACCTCCAGCTTCCCACCTTTGCGGCACCATTTCATCTTGTCTGCCCGCCCGTGCGGACCGCGCGGCGGGGCAGCCACGCGCACCAGGCGCGCTAAAGTAATCAAGGCGCCGCCGGTCTGCGGCCGCAGGCGCCCCAAAGTCATTAAAGAAACAGTCCCAGAAAGATCCCGGAGACAGCTGTGCAGCAAGTAGGTCCCAGCGTGAAAGTCGAGCTGAAAATGCTCGACGACGGACTTGAAGCGCCGTCCTACGCCCACCCAGGAGATGCGGGCGCGGACCTGCGGGCCCGCGTCGACGTCGAACTCGCGCCGGGTGAACGCGTGCTTGTTCCCACCGGCGTCGCCATCGCCCTCCCGTTTGGCTATGTTGCCCTGATCCACCCGCGTTCCGGCCTGGCCACGAAGCATGGACTCACCATCGTCAACGCACCCGGTACCGTAGACGCGGGTTACCGCGGTGAAATATCCGTCACACTGTTAAACACGGACGCCGCGGAACCCATTCGGCTCAAGCGCGGAGACCGAATTGCGCAAATGGTGATCCAGCGCGTCGAGACCGCGGAGTTCGAACCCGTTGCGGAGCTCTCCGATTCGGTCCGCGGAGCCGGGGGATTCGGCTCCACCGGCGGATTCGGCACCGCAACGGCCTAGGCCGCCATATCCCGGGTTCAACCGCCCGGAACCAGCGAAGGAAAGAGGACCAGGCGATGGCATTTGGACGCCGCAGGAAAGACCGGGCGGAATCCGGGTACGTACCCCGGGAGCAGGACAAAGACACTGGCACTGACACCGGCACTGAGCCTGCAGCCGCCGGCGGCGGACCGGAAACCGGACCGTTCGACGTCGCTGACCGCCCCTCGGAAGAGGGCTACGTGGATCTCGGTGCACTCCGCATTGCTGCAACGCAGGGCCTTGCGCTTCGCCTTGAGGTGGAGGAAAAAACCAAGCGTGTAGTTGCCGTGACCCTGGATATGGATGGTTCCAGCCTCCAGCTGCAGGCGTTTGCGGCCCCGAAGTCCGAAACCCTATGGGATGAGATCCGCGGGCAGATCGTGAAGTCCGTATCCTCCCAGGGCGGCACGGCCGATGAACTTGAAGGGCGGCTCGGCACGGAGCTGCTGGCCCGTGTGCCGGCCCAGGCCCAGGACGGTTCAAAGGGCTACCGTGTGGCACGGTTCGTGGGCGTAGACGGGCCGCGCTGGTTCCTGCGGGGCGTCTTCGGCGGTCCGGCTGCGATGAACCCGGAGGCAGCCGCTCCGCTGGAAGAGGTCTTCCGCAACGTGGTAGTGGTGCGCGGCGATGCTCCGCTGCCGCCCCGGGACCTTCTGCAGCTCAACCTTCCCCGCGACGCGTCCCCTCTTCCCCAGCGCGGCGAAGAGGCCGTGAAGCCGGAGCCGCCCAAGCGCGGACCGGAAATCACCACCATTGGCTAAACGATGACACCGGCCGCCGGGGCTTCTGCAAAGCTCCGCATTGCTGACCTTCCCAAGAGGGGGAGGGCGCACAGCAGCGGCTACGTCGAATCAGTGACGCTCGTGCCCGTCGATGCGCAGCCGCGCTTCACCGCTGTCCTTGAGGATCTGCAGGGCGCCTACCGGGACCCGGCTGCCTCGCACGCACGGCGGCGGGTCCGGCTCATCTGGATCGGCCAGCGCCGGATACCCGGCATCGTCGCCGGAACTCAGGTAGCGTTCGAGGGCATGGTCAGCAGCGTTGACGGCCAGCCCACCATCTTCAATCCCCGTTACGAGATAATTGGACGTCCGGAAGGCGGAATATGAGCACCAGCCCAGAGGGAAAGGGCCGTCCCGACGGCCAGCCTTCGATGAGCGAGCTGGCCGGGCAGTACGCCGCGCGTTCCGGCGTCGAACGCGGAGACGACGGGCAGATCGACGTCCTGAAGTCGGTTGGCGGAGTCCGCGGCCTGGCCGAGGCGATTCTGCCGGGGCTGCTCTTCACCCTGATCTACACCATCAGTTCAGGCCTTTACCTGTCCCTCGGCGCTGCCATAGCGGCTGCGGGTGCCTTCGCGGTTGCCAACCTCATCCAGAAGCGGCCGCTGGTGCAGTCACTGACCGGTGTCATCGGCGTCGCTATTTGTGCGTTCTTCGCACTGCGCAGCGGCAGCGGGACCACATTCTTCCTGCCCGGGTTCTACCTCAACGGTGCCTATATCCTGGCGTTCGCCGTGTCTGTGGCGGTGAAGTGGCCGGTGGCTGGCCTGCTGTTCGGTTTTATCCGCGGAGAGAACCTTGCCTGGCGGAACGAACCCCGGCGCCTGCGCGCCTACACGCTGGCCACCTGGATCATCATTTCCGTTTTCGCCCTGCGCCTGGCGGTCCAGCTGCCGCTCTACCTGGCGGACAATGTAGCCGCACTCGGAACCATGCGCCTTGCCATGGGCGTTCCCCTGTATGCGCTGGGCCTTTGGCTGGCCTGGGTGGTGTCTCGCCCTGCCGCTGTCCCGGAATCCCGAAACGCGCCGGACCCCCGCAACGACCCGAAACCCCGCGGCCCCGGCTCCCCGGCGGCCTAGGACTTCGGAGCCAGCAGGTTCCGCAGTTCATCCTCGGCCGCGATTGTCGTCACGAAGAAGAGCTCATCGCCGCCTTCGATCACGTCGTCGCTGCTGGGGGTGATGGGGGCGTCGTCCCGCAGGATGGCGACCAGCGTCGAATCCTGCGGCCACGGCACCGATCCCACCCGCGCACCCAGCATCGGTGAAGCAGCCGGAACGGTGAACTCCACCATGGAGGAGACACCGGTCTGCAGGGTCAGCAGCCGGACCAGGTCTCCCACTTCCACCGCTTCCTCAACCAGCGCGGTCATCAGGCGCGGAGTGTTGACCGCAACATCCACGCCCCAGGAATCGTCGAACATCCAGTCGTTCTTGGGATTGTTGACGCGGCCCACTGTCCGGGGCACCCCGAACTCTGTCTTGGCCAGCAGGGAGACAACCAGGTTCACCTTGTCATCTCCGGTGGCTGAGACCACTACGTCAGCTCTGTCGAGTCTGGCATCCTTCAGGGTCGAGAGTTCGCAGGCATCGCCGATCAGCCAGGCCGCTCCGGTCAGTTCGCTGCGGGACTCCGTTTCGGGCTTCTCGTCGATGAGCAGCACATCGTGCCCGTGGGAGAGCAGCTCCCGGGCAATTGAGGACCCCACGCTGCCGGCACCGGCAATAACTACCTTCACGGGTTCTCCTTTGCGGGCTGAGCCGAAAGGATCCGGCTGATCTCGGCAGTTCTTTCAACGTGCATCATGGCGTGGAGGACGTCTCCCTGCTGGTAACTCGTGTCGGCCCGGGGGAGCACGCCCTCGCCGAAGCGGGTCAGGTACGCGATCCGCACACCGGCAGCTGCTTCCACCTGATGCAGCGGACGTCCCAGCCAGGACGGGTTAAGGGACAGTTCGCCCAGGATGAGCCGGCCGGAGGATTCCCGAAAGTCACCGTTAATGCTCTGTTCGGGGAGGATCCGCCGCAGCACCTGGTCAGCGCTCCAGCGCACGGCGGCCACCGTGGGGATGCCCAGCCGCTGGTAGATCTCTGCCCGCCCGGGATCGTAGATCCGCGCGACGACGTGAGGAACGTGGAAGTTCTCCCGGGCAACGCGGGTGGAGAGGATGTTTGAATTGTCGCCGCTGGACACTGCCGCGAAGGCGTAGGCCTCTTCGATGCCGGCCTGTTCCAGGGTGGCGCGGTCAAAGCCGACGCCGGTGACCTTGGTTCCGCTGAATGCCGGACGCAGCCGGCGGAAGGCCCGCGGATCCTGGTCGATGACCGCCACGGAATGCCCGGCGTTGTCCAGGGTATGCGCCAGCATGGCCCCGACCCTGCCGCACCCCATGATCACGTAATGCGCCACCGTGTCCTACCTCATGTTCCTGCGCGGGATTCCGCGCCGCTGCCGTGACCCGCTCCGGGCCAAAGGAAAGCATAGTCCGGAGTGCGGCCGAAATCGTGGTGTGATGGTGTTTTAGCACCAACACGGAAGTTCGAACGCACTATGACCCCCGAAACCCTGTCCGGCGTGAATCCTCCCCGCGATCTTGAACTGACCATCGGCCCCGCTGCCCACGGCGGGCACTTCGTTGCCCGGCACGAGGGGCGCGTGGTGTTTGTCCGCCACGGGGTTCCCGGGGAACGTGTCCGCGCCAGGCTCACGGACGCGGGGGAGAAGGCAAAGTTCTGGCGCGCCGACGTCGTCGAGGTCCTGGACGCCTCCGACTTAAGGGTTCCGCACTTCTGGGCACCGGCTGACGCCCTGAAGGCAGGCGCCCGCGGACGCCTGCCCGTGGGTGGTGCCGAGTTCGGGCACATTGACCTGGCAGAACAGCGCCGCCTGAAAGCCGGCATCTTCGCCGAGCAGCTCTCCCGGCTTGGCGGTGTGGAGCGGGAGATTACGGTTGAAGCGCCGTCGGACGAAAGCCCCGACGGGCTGGGCTGGCGGACGCGCGCCAGTTTCTCCGTAGCACCGGGCGGCCGCCTGGCCATGCACCCGCACCGTTCCGAGGAGCTGGTTCCCGTTCAGGAAATGCCGCTGGCCTCCGCCGCCATCAATGCGCTGCGGCTCTGGGAGGTGGACTTCACCGGCGCTGACCGTGTGGAGGCTGCTGCCCCCGCTGCCGGCGGCCCGCCGCTCGTGCTGATTATTCCGTCCGCCGGAACCCATCCCCGGACGCTGGCACGGATCGCCTCCGAAGTAGGTGCTGCCGCTGATGCGGGAGCAGGCGTTACCGTTTCCGTTGCCGCCTGGAACCCGGACAGCCACGAATTGACCCGCCTGCGCGGCCGGACCTGGGTACGGGAACACGCAGCCGGCCACGAATACCGTGTCACCGGTGCGGGTTTCTGGCAGATCCACCGCAGCGCCCCCGAGGTACTGGTCAACGCTGTACTGGAGGGTCTGCAGGTTCAGCCCGGTGAACGGGTGGCGGATCTCTTTGCCGGCGCAGGCCTCTTTACCGCCCCGCTGTCAGACGCCGCCGGCGCTGCCGGGCATGTCCTCTCTGTAGAAGGCTCTCCCGGCACCAGCCGGGACGCCCGCAAGAACCTGTTCGCAGCACCCCAGGTTGAAGTAGTTCAGGGCCGGGTTGACCGGGTGCTGCGCACCCGCGGAGGAAAGCTCGACGCCGTGCTGCTGGATCCGCCGCGCACCGGCGCCGGCCGCGTGGTGGTGGACCAGATCAGCGCTGCGAATCCGCATGTGGTTGGCTACGTTTCCTGCGACCCTGCGTCCTTCGCCCGTGACCTGGCATGGTTCAGGGAATCCGGGTGGGAACTGGACACCCTGCGCGTCTTTGACCTCTACCCGCACACCCACCACATGGAGTCCTTCGCCGTTCTGCACCGCCCGTAACGCCCCTTTGGGCGGGCCCGGCGGGCCGGTGTGGGCGGAGCCATATCGGGCTTTCCGGCGCGGTGAACGGTCCGCCGGACCGGCTTCCGGCTAGGATGGAAGCAGTTGTCCGGCTCCGTGCCGAAGGGATGCCCGCTGGAACGTTTGCACCGCAGGGGGACTAGCCAGCCCGGGAAATCACCCACCATTTCCCGGCCGGGCCCAACAGCTGTGCCGGTTAGGAAATCCTAACTAGCGTGCGGCGGATCACTGGACAAAGATAAAACGGTGGCGAGAGGAGTCCTGTTATGAGTAATGTGGACAGCTTCGGTTCCAAAGGCGTCTTGAACGTCGGCGGGAACGAGTATGAAATTTTCCGGTTGAATTCCGTCGAGGGCGCCCAGAGCCTTCCGTTCAGCCTCAAGGTCCTGCTTGAGAACCTGCTGCGCACCGAAGATGGTGCCAACATCACCGCGGACCACGTCCGTGCACTGGCCCAGTGGGACGCCAACGCAGAGCCGAGCACCGAAATCCAGTTCACGCCTGCCCGCGTGATCATGCAGGACTTCACCGGTGTTCCCTGCATCGTTGACCTGGCGACCATGCGTGAAGCTGTGGCCGACCTCGGCGGCGACCCCAAGCGTGTGAACCCGCTTGCACCGGCCGAAATGGTCATTGATCACTCCGTGCAGATCGATGCCTTCGGCAACGCCGGAGCGCTTGAGCGCAACATGGAAATCGAATACCAGCGCAACGGCGAGCGTTACCAGTTCCTGCGCTGGGGCCAGACTGCCTTCGACGACTTCAAGGTTGTCCCCCCGGGAATGGGCATCGTCCACCAGGTCAACATCGAGTACCTGGCCCGCACCGTTATGACCCGCGAAGTTGACGGCGTCCTGCGTGCCTACCCGGACACCTGCGTTGGTACCGACTCCCACACCACCATGGTCAACGGCCTGGGCGTGCTCGGCTGGGGCGTTGGCGGCATCGAAGCCGAAGCAGCCATGCTCGGCCAGCCCGTCTCCATGCTCATCCCGCGCGTCGTCGGCTTCAAGCTCACCGGTGAAATTCCGGCCGGCGCCACCGCCACGGACGTCGTCCTGACCATCACGGAGATGCTGCGCAAGCACGGCGTCGTCGGCAAGTTCGTCGAATTCTACGGCGAAGGTGTTGCCTCCGTGCCGCTGGCCAACCGCGCCACCATCGGCAACATGAGCCCCGAGTTCGGTTCCACCGCCGCGATCTTCCCGATCGACGACGTGACCCTGGACTACCTGCGCCTCACCGGCCGCTCCGAGGAGAACGTAGCCCTCGTGAAGGCCTACGCCAAGGAACAGGGCCTCTGGCACGATCCGTCCAACGAGGTCAAGTACTCCGAATACCTCGAACTGGACCTGTCCACCGTGGTTCCCTCGATTGCCGGTCCGAAGCGTCCGCAGGACCGCGTGGAGCTCACCAGCGCCAAGCAGCAGTTCCGCTCGGACCTGAAGAACTACGTGCACGAGACCGTCGAAGCGCAGAACGGCACCGTTGATGAAGCACTGGAAGAAACCTTCCCGGCCTCCGACGCACCGTCCTTCACCGAGGGCAGCACGCAGGTCAAGGATGCCGAGCACGACCTGGTCAAGGAATCCGACGCTCCCGCCGAGCGTTCGGTAAACAAGGTTCCCGTCACCATGGCGGACGGCCGCAGCTTCGAGCTGGACCACGGTGCCGTGACGATTGCCTCGATCACCTCCTGCACCAACACGTCCAACCCGTCGGTGATGATGGCCGCTGCCGTCCTGGCACGCAACGCCGTCGAAAAGGGCCTCGCTGCCCAGCCGTGGGTCAAGACATCGATCGCTCCGGGTTCCAAGGTAGTCACCGACTACTACGAGAAGTCCGGCCTGATCCCGTACCTGGAGAAGCTCGGTTTCTTCGTGGTTGGCTACGGCTGCGCCACCTGCATCGGCAACTCCGGTCCGCTGGAAGATGAAATCTCCACCGCGATCAATGAGGCCGACCTGGCCGTCACCGCTGTGCTTTCGGGCAACCGCAACTTCGAAGGCCGCATCAACCCGGACGTGAAGATGAACTACCTGGCTTCCCCGCCGCTGGTAGTCGCCTACGCACTGGCCGGTTCCATGGACTTCGACTTCGAGAACGACCCGCTGGGTCAGGACTCCGAAGGCAACGACATCTTCCTGAAGGACATCTGGCCGAACCCGTCCGAGGTCCAGGAGATCATCGACGCCTCCATCAGCGAGGAAATGTTCACGGACTCCTACGCCACCATCTTCGAAGGTGACGACCGCTGGAAGTCCCTGCCCACCCCCGAAGGCGCAACCTTCGAATGGGATTCGGAGTCCACGTACGTCCGGAAGCCTCCGTACTTCGAGGGCATGAAGGCACAGCCGGAACCTGTCACGGACATCGAAGGCGCCCGCGTGCTGCTCAAGCTGGGCGATTCGGTCACCACTGACCACATCTCCCCGGCAGGTTCCTTCAAGTCGGACACCCCGGCCGGCAAGTACCTGCTGGAACACGGCGTGGCCCGCAAGGACTTCAACTCCTACGGTTCCCGCCGAGGCAACCACGAGGTGATGATCCGCGGCACGTTCGCGAACATCCGCATCAAGAACCAGCTCCTGGACGGCGTTGAAGGCGGCTTCACCCGTGACTTCACGCAGCCCGAGGGTCCGCAGAACACCGTGTACGACGCATCGGTGAACTACCAGGCCGCCGGCACCCCGCTGGTTGTCCTGGCAGGCAAGGAGTACGGTTCCGGATCCTCGCGTGACTGGGCAGCCAAGGGCACCGCGCTCCTGGGCGTCAAGGCCGTGATCGCCGAAAGCTACGAGCGTATCCACCGCTCCAACCTCATTGGCATGGGTGTCCTTCCGCTGCAGTACCCGGCCGGCACCAACGCCGAGTCCCTCGGCCTGACCGGTACCGAAACCTTCTCCGTTGAAGGCGTCACGGAACTGAACAACGGCACCACCCCCAAGACCGTCAAGGTCACCGCGGTGCCGGAGAACGGTGAGGCCATCAGCTTCGATGCGGTCCTGCGCATCGATACCCCGGGTGAGGCTGACTACTACCGCAACGGCGGCATCCTGCAGTACGTGCTTCGCCAGATCTCGGCAAAGTAGGACTGTACAGCGCCTAAGCACAGCGCCCCGTTTCCTTCCGGTTGGAAGGAAACGGGGCGTTTTGCGCATGTACGGAAACCCGGGGCACCGGGCAGGCGTTAGAGTTAAAAGCTGTGACGGTGCGTTTTGCCCGTTGCCCATGACGCAAGGGAGGCGCCCTCTTGGGACTTCTGGAAACCATCCGTGATCCGCGGGACCTCAGCAAGCTGAGCGAATCCCAGCTCTCAGCCCTGGCTGAAGAAATCCGGTCTTTCCTCATCACGAACGTGTCCCAGACCGGCGGGCACCTGGGACCGAACCTGGGCGTCGTTGAACTGACCATGGGCATCCACCGCGTTTTCGACTCCCCGCGGGACAGCATCGTCTTCGACACCGGCCACCAGTCGTACGTGCACAAGATTCTCACCGGCCGCCAGGACTTCTCCACGCTGCGCCAGCAGGGCGGGCTCTCGGGTTACCCGTCACGCGCCGAGTCCGTGCACGACATCGTTGAGAGTTCCCACGCTTCTTCCTCCCTCTCCTGGGCGGACGGCATCTCCCGGGCCCGGCAGCTGAACGGCGAAGGCGACCGCTATACCGTTGTGATGGTGGGCGACGGCGCTCTCACCGGCGGCATGGCGTGGGAAGCACTGAATAACATCGCGGCTGACCAGAAACGCCGCGTGGTGATTGTTGTCAATGACAACGGGCGTTCCTACGCCCCCACGATCGGCGGCGTGGCCGATTACCTCGCCTCGCTGCGCCCCACCATTGACGCGGTGCGGACACACCAGATGTACGAGAACACCATGGACTGGTGGAAGCACCGCCTCCAGGGCTCCGGTCCGGTAGGCCGGTTCACGTATCACAGCCTGCACGCAGCCAAGAAGGGCATCAAGGACTGGTGGGCGCCCCAGGGGCTGTTCGAGGACCTGGGCATGAAGTATGTCGGACCGATCGACGGGCACGACCTCACCGCCGTCGAGCAGGCACTGGAGAAGGCCAAGAACTACGGCGGCCCCGTGATTGTCCACGCGATCACCGAGAAGGGCCACGGCTATGCGCCGGCCCGGGCACACGAGGAAGACCAGTTCCATGCCGTTGGCGTCATCGATCCGGAAACCGGAGCTCCGGTCTCTGCCGGAGGCAAGCAGTCCTGGACGTCCGTGTTTGCCACGGAGATCGCTGACATCGCGGACGAGCGCAAGGACATTGTAGGCATCACCGGTGCCATGCTCATTCCGGTGGGACTGCACCGCTTCGCCGAACGGCATCCGGAACGGGTGTTCGACGTCGGCATTGCCGAACAGCATGCCCTCACCTCCGCGGCCGGCATGGCCTACGGCGGGCTCCACCCCGTCGTTGCGCTCTACGCCACCTTCCTGAACCGCGCGTTTGACCAGCTGCTGATGGACGTGGCCCTGCACAAGGCCGGGGTGACAATCGTGCTGGACCGTGCCGGGGTTACCGGGCCCGACGGCGCCAGCCACCACGGCATGTGGGACATGTCGATGCTTCAGATCGTTCCGGGCCTGCACCTCTCCGCGCCCCGGGATGCCACCCGGCTGCGTGAAGAACTGCGCGAAGCCGTGGCGATCTCCGATGCGCCCAGCGTTGTCCGCTTCTCCAAGGGAACCGTTGGCCCCGACGTCGAGGCCGAGGAGCGTACCGAAGACGGCGTGGACATCCTTGCCCGCCGCCCGTCCGGGGATGCCAGCAACGACGTGCTGATTGTCAGCGTCGGCGCCATGGCCGAAATGGCGCTCGACGTCGCGGGCCGGCTTGGTGCCCAGGGCATCAGCTCCACCGTGGTGGATCCGCGCTGGGTGCTGCCCGTGCCCCGCTCGATTGTCTGCATGGCTGCCGAACACCGGATTGTCATCGTGATCGAAGACGGCGTGCGCGCCGGGGGAGTCGGTTCACGGATCCGCCAGGAGATGCGGGCAGCCGGAGTTGATACCGCGCTGAACGAGGTGGGTCTCCCGGTCGAATTCCTGGACCACGGCACTCGTGCCGAGGTCCTGGAGCGGGTGGGCCTCACTGCCCGGCAGGTGGCGAACGACGTCGTTGCCCAGGTGCTGGGAACGAAAGTTCCCTTCGCCCGGCCGCTGCCCGGACAGCAGGCACCGACAGGACAGATTCCGAAAATCAAGTAAGCTCCGCAGCCCGGCGGGGCACAGGAAAGCAGGTGGCTGGCATGCCGAACAACCTTTCTCCTCTCGCCGTGACGGGAGCCACCGGCGCACTTGGCGGAATGGTTGCCCGGCTCCTCAGTGATGCCGGCATCCCCGTTCGGCTGCTGGCCCGGCATACGGCGAGGATCCCGCAGCAGCCGGACACTCCTACGTTCGCCGTGTCCTACGCGGACAAGGATCATGCCGAGCGGGCACTGCGTGGAACGCGGACGCTGTTCATGGTCTCTGCCGCCGAGAATCCGTACCGGGCCCAGGACCAGCGGACCTTCGTGGATGCAGCCGTCGATGCCGGGGTGGAGCACATTGTCTATACGTCCTTCATGGGCGCGTCCGAGCATGGCATCTTCACCCTGGGCCACGACCACTGGGACACGGAGCAGTACATCAAGGAGCGCGGGCTCGCGCACACGTTCCTGCGTGATGCCTTCTACCAGGACATCCTGCCCACCTTCGTGGGGCGCGACGGCGTCATCCGCGGTCCCGCCGCGGACGGCAGGTTCGCCCCCGTGGCACGTGCCGACGTCGCACGCTCAGCGGTGCGGATCCTCACGGATCCGGTGCCGCACGCCAACCGCACCTACACGCTCACCGGGCCGCAGGCCCTGACCATGGCCGAGGTCGCGGAGATCCTCTCCCGGGTTACCGGCGACGAGATCACCTACCATGCGGAGTCCCTCGACGAGGCAGTTGAATCCAGGCTCGCCGCGGGAGCCACCCAATGGCAGGCGGTTGCCTGGGCAACCAGCTACGCTGCCATTGCCGCCGGAGACCAGGCGCAGGTCAGCGATGACGTCGCCGAACTAACCGGGTCGGCACCGGAGAGCTTTGAAGACTACCTGCGCAGCGAAGGCAAGAGTTCATCCTAAGGACTCTTCCCAGCCGCATGGCACGTGGCTAGTGTCGGAAGCATGGAACAGGCACAATCCGGTCCCGTCGCGGACTTTCTGCAGGAATGCACCATCACCGGACTCACCGAGAGTGAAGCCACCCCTGCCGCGGACCTGTACGGGATGTACATCATCTGGTGTGAGCAGGGCCGGCAGGATCCTGTCTCATCAACAGCGTTTGCGCGCCAGCTGCGCCAGAACGGCAATCATCCGCGGCGCCGGAACCACGAGAGCATTTACCCCGGGCTGCTTCCCACCGGCCCCATTCCCATCCAGTACATTCTCGAGACGGACAAGCCGCCCAGCCCCAACGGCCCCATGAGCGTCTTCGGGTCCTAGCCTGTCGCAGCCAATCCGCGCAGCGTCAATTGATAGCGTTACAGGATGACCACCTACAACAGACTTGGCAATTCCGGCCTCACCGTTTCAGCGGTTGGGCTGGGCTGTAACAACCTGGGCCGAAGCGGCACCGCGACCGAATCCCAGGAGGGAACGGACGCCGTCGTTCATGCCGCGATTGACGCGGGAATTACCCTGTTCGATACGGCTGATATTTACGGTGCAGAACCCGGACTGAGCGAAATCCGGCTGGGCAAGGCCCTGGGCGCCCGCCGCGGGGACGTTGTCCTGGCTACGAAGTTCGGCATGGACATGCAGGGCGCCAATGGCCCCGACTTCGGTGCACGGGGTTCCCGCCGCTACATCGTGACCGCCGTTGAGGCTTCCCTCCGCCGGCTCGGTACTGACTGGATCGACCTGTACCAGTTCCACACCCCGGACCCGCTGACGCCCATCGACGAAACACTCGCTGCGCTCGAAGACCTCGTGGCCAGCGGAAAGGTCCGCTACATCGGGCACTCAAACCGGACCGGCTGGCAGATTGCCGAAGCAGAATTCACGGCGCGCATGAAGGGCAGCACCCGCTTCATCTCGGCGCAGAACCACTACAACCTGCTGGACCGCCGCGCCGAACTGGAAGTTACTCCTGCGGCCGAAGCCTACGGGCTTGGCGTACTGCCGTACTTCCCGCTCGCCAACGGACTGCTCACCGGCAAATACAGTTCCGGACAGGCGCCCGAGGGAAGCCGCCTGACGCACTCGCGCACCAACCTGCTCGAGAACGCCGATTACGACCAGCTGCGCGAGTTCGGCGACTTTGCCCGGGACCGCGGTCTGACCGAGGTGCAGGTGGCGTTCTCCTGGCTGGCATCCCGGCCATCGGTTTCCTCCGTCATCGCCGGAGCCACGAAGCCGGAGCAGGTGAAGCAGAACGCTGAGGCAGCCTCCTGGGTGCCGTCGGAGAAGGACCTTGAAGAACTGGACCGGATTTTCCCGCAGACGCCGAAGGTTGCTTTGTTCTAGGCGTTCTTTCTGTAAGGCCGGAGGCGTTTTCCCAGTCCTCCGGCCTTAGAGACCTGCGGCCCCTTCCTGGCAACCCGCCTGCTCTGCCGTCCTGTGTCGCAATAACGTCGTTTTGGGGTCCGTCTGACCGTCCTGTGTCGCAGTAACGTCCTTCCCGGAGCGGCGTAACAGTGTTATTGCAGCACAGGATTTCCGGGAAGCCTTCGGAACAGCGCTATTGCCACACAGGATGCGGCCGGCCGGAAGTTTGCGATGCCATGGCCGACGCCGAACGGCTAGGCGCTCCTCCTGGCTGAGAGGCGCTCCTGGAACGTGCCCGCCCCCGGTCCGGAAAGCTCATCATCCCCAACTGGACGCCCGGAGACCGCGAGCAGCAGTGCCAGGGAGGAACCGCGGACCTCAGCGCCGCTGCTGTGCCGGAAGGCGCCGTCGTCCGCCGTCAGGCTCAGGCCTTCCACCAGCTCCCTGCCGCCGCCCAGCTTCACTGATGTTTCTGCCTGGTGGGTCAGCGCCTCGGTAACGGCGTCGAGGGGATAGGTGCGGTCGATTCCCAGAGGCCGTCGGATGTCCTCGCCGTGGACCACTGCCTCCACCAGGCGGGTGGCGAGGGGCGCCGGGGGTCCGCTCGTCCGCTGCTGGACCAAGCGAAACGCTGCCAGCGTTTCAGCCGGCCTGTTTCCGCGGTGCTTTCGTATGCCGGCGTCATTGCTGCGGTCGAAATCGAACCGGGCGGCGACCATGCCGCGCAGGAATCCCAGCCGGGTGGTGAGTGCGGTGTCCACGAGATGCGCCAGGACGTCGTGGACGCTCCAGCCCGGACATAACGACGGCGTTTGCCAGCCATCCTCGGGCAGGTCCGCCAAGTCCGCAAGCAGTGCGCGGCGTTCCTCGTGCACGGCGGGCCAGACGGAAGTGCTGCTTCGTGAAGCCATGACCGGTACTCAACCAGTGCAGGCGGAGGTTGTACAGCTCCGGCGATGTGGCCAAGGGGCGGCAGACTGCCGTGCCGCCGCGGAGGGGAGACTACTGCTGGTCCAGAGTTGCCTCAATCCGGGCCAGCAGGCCGGCCAGGAGGTCACGTTCCTGCGGGCTTAGCCCACCGAGGATCCCTTCCTCAGTCTCAAGATGGTCCGGCAGTGCCCGCTCCACCAGGGCGAGGCCTTCCACTGTGAGGGCCACGCGCTTGGCCCGCCCGTCGGATGTGTTCTTGGTACGGGAGACCAGTCCGCGTTCTTCCAGCCGGTTCAGCCGCTGTGCGATGGCGGCGGAGGTCACCATGGTGCTGGCCGTCAGCTCAGACGGGCTCAGGGTGTATGGGGCGCCGGAGCGGCGCAGGGTCGCAAGGACGTCGAAAGCAGCCGCGTCGAGGCCGTGTGAGGCAAAGGTCGCTGCCAGCCGGGTATCCACTTTCCGCGACACCCTGGAGATCCGCCCGACGATGGCCATGGGGGAAGCATCAAGATCCGGCCGTTCCGCCGTCCACTGAGCCAGGATCTGCTCTATCTGGTCCTTCATGGTTTCCAACCTATCTGTTTGCGCGGCGATCACGCCGTTGGTGAAACCAAGCCGGATTCGCAGATTTGGAAGCACACTGCCTGTTAGCGTCGATGGGTGAGCACTAATACCGATGTCCAGTCCGCTCCCAGACCCACGCCCGATCCCGCCGGCCGCGGCATGGTCCGTGTCCGCGGTGCGCAGGAAAACAACCTGCGCAGTGTCGACGTCGATGTTCCCCGGGACTCGATTGTCGCGTTCACCGGCATCTCGGGATCCGGCAAGTCTTCATTGGCGTTCGGCACCATCTACGCGGAGGCGCAGAAGCGGTACTTTGAATCGGTTGCCCCCTACGCCCGGCGCCTGATTTCCCAGGGCCACAATCCGAAGGTGGAGGCCATCACGGGCCTGCCTCCCGCCGTCGCGCTCCAGCAGCGCCGCGGTACGGCCAGTTCGCGTTCGACCGTCGGCACGCTCACCACACTGTCCAATTCAATGCGGATGCTCTTCTCCCGCGGCGGTACCTACCCGGCCAATGCCCAGCCCGGCAGCCTGGACTCCGATGCCTTTTCGCCCAACACCGCTGCCGGTGCGTGCCGTGAGTGCTCCGGACTGGGCATCGCGCACACCGTCACGGAAGAGTCCCTGGTTCCGGACCCTTCCCTGACCATCCGGGAGGGCGCCATCGCCGCCTGGCCGGGGGCCTGGCAGGGCAAGAATCTCCGGGACATCCTGATCCACCTGGGCTACGACGTCGATGTGCCCTGGCGGAAGCTGCCGAAGAAGGACCGCGACTGGATCCTTTTCACCGAGGAACAGCCCGTGGTCACCATCACCCCGCAGCGCGACCGCGTAGCCAAGCCCTACAAGGGCCGGTTCTGGAGCGCCCGCAGCTACGTGCTGCACACCCTCGCCGATTCCGGCAGCGCGAAGATGCGCGAACGCGTCCTCGAATACATGGTCTCCGGCCCCTGCCCGGTCTGCGGCGGGGCGGGCCTGCGTCCCGAGGCGCTGGCCGTCACCTTCGCCGGGAGGAACATCGCCGAACTCAACGGAGCAACTCTCGGCGAGCTGGCCGAAATCATCCGGCCGACGGCGGAACTCAAGGCGGCGGGCACGGCCTCCCGGTCCGCGGCGTCCAATGAGGACACTGAGGTTGCCGTCACCATCACCCGCGACTTGCTTTCCCGGCTGGAGATCCTGATTTCCCTGGGACTCGGCTACCTCAGCCTGTCCCGCGCCACGCCGACGCTCTCGCCCGGCGAGATGCAGCGGCTGCGCATCGCCACGCAGCTGCGCTCCGGCCTGTTCGGTGTGGTGTACGTGCTGGATGAACCCTCCGCCGGCCTGCACCCGGCCGACGCCGAACCGCTGTTGGCCGTCCTCCAGGAGCTGAAGGACGCCGGGAACTCGGTGTTTGTCGTCGAGCACAACATGGACGTGGTGCGCAGCGCCGAATGGATTGTCGACGTCGGTCCGCAGGCCGGCGACGGCGGCGGAACCGTGCTCTACAGCGGCCCGGTCGCGGGTCTGGCTGAGGTGACGGAGAGCGCCACCCGGCCCTTCCTCTTCGGTGAAGCCGAAGAAATCTCCCCGGCGCGTCGCCGTGCCGAGCGCTGGCTGTCCCTCAAGGACATTTCGCGGCACAACCTGCGGGAGCTCGACGCCGACATCCCGCTGGGCGTGCTGACCGCCGTGACGGGTGTATCAGGATCCGGTAAGTCCACCTTGGTCAGCCAGGTCCTGGCAGAGGCCGTGGGTACCCAGGTCAACGGGGCTCCGCCGGAAGCCGAGGATGAGGACGGTGCGGCGGATGCGCGCAGCTACGATCCAGGCGTCCAGGTGCGGCGCATACAGGGCCTTGGGCACTTGGACCGCCTGGTGAAAGTGGACCAGCGTCCCATCGGGAGGACACCGCGGTCCAACCTCGCCACCTACACGGGTCTCTTCGACCACGTCCGGAAGCTCTTCGCCGGGACAGACGAAGCACGTGCGCGCGGTTACAACGCCGGACGGTTCTCCTTCAACGTGGCTGGCGGCCGCTGTGAAACCTGCCAGGGCGAGGGATTCCTCGCCGTCGAACTGCTGTTCCTGCCAGGCACGTACGGTCCCTGCCCCGACTGTCACGGCGCCCGGTACAAGGAGGAGACCCTGGAGATCACCTACCGGGGCAAGTCCATTGCGGATGTCCTGGGCATGCGGGTTGAGACGGCGGCAGAGTTCCTGTCCGACGTTCCAGCGGCAACCCGCAGCCTGAGCACCTTGCTGGACATCGGACTCGGGTACCTGCGGCTCGGCCAGCCCGCCACGGAACTTTCCGGGGGCGAGGCACAGCGCATCAAACTGGCCACGGAGCTTCAGCGCGCCAGGCGCGGACACACCCTCTACCTGCTGGACGAGCCGACCACCGGCCTGCACCCGCAGGACGTCCAGCTGCTGCTGGCCCAGCTGAACCGGCTGGTGGAGGCCGGAAATACCGTGGTGGTAGTTGAGCACTCGATGAATGTGGTGGCGTCTGCGGACTGGGTGATCGACATGGGGCCAGCCGGTGGAGACGACGGCGGACGGATTGTCTGCTCCGGCACGGCCGATGACGTGGCTTCGTGCGAGACTTCGCGGACGGCACCGTATTTGTCTGAGGCACTGAAGCGGGTCCGCTGAGTTCTGACGTGGCGGCAGGAGGGTTCGGAACGGCGGCAACGAAACTCCTTAGCTCGCAGAGCTCGCCGGAGTATTAGAGCCGCCCACCCCGAACCCTCCCGCCGTCGGGTCGGCCGGACTTTGGTGGTTCGGTCCAATGTGATGCGGGGGAATGGTTAGGCGCCGGGATCGTTCGTGCTTGGAGCTTTTGGGTTCTTAGGATCCCTGCCGCGTTCGAGCCAGTAGTCTTTACGCTCGGCCAGGACAAAGCGGGCGAGCGAGACCAGAAAGGCGGCCGCCGACAGTACAACCACTCCCAGCAGCAGCCAGGTCCACGGTTCACGGTAGGGCAGCACGCTATACAGCGAGTACAGCGCCACGGTGGCCACCATGATGCAGAACAAGGTCACGAGCCCTGGGCTGGGCTTCCGGGATGCATTCTGGTCGCTGGTCACGGACCGAACATATAGACGCCTCAGGATCCTGTCACCGGGGGCGGTGGAGTCTCCTCGAGGCGTCGGTTCCACAGACGTTCGGATGGGCTGCCCGGAGCATCCAGCCGGCAGAGGCTGGAGCTGCTGCACAGAGGCAGCGAGGGCTGCAAACGTGTGGGTTGACAGCAGCAACGGACCTGACGAGCATTGCGCTATGACCAAGCAGGAAGCGCTGCCTCTCCGATGTGTCCTTGCTGCCTTCGGGGTCCTGGCCCTGTTGTCGCAGACAGTGCTGATGCCGCGTATCGCCGGCGAGTACGCGGAGGCCTACCCCGAAGTTGCTTATCTCGCGGCACCATACGCCGTCGCCGCCATTGCGGCGATTGCCTGCTTTGAGGTGGCACTGCTGGCCGCGTGGCAGATGCTCACATCGGTGGTGACAGACGGTGCACAGACCCCCGGCGCGAGTAAATGGGCAAACGTGCTGGCGTTTTCACTCGGTCTGACGGGCATAACCCTCGCCGGGATCTGCGCCCACGCCGGGTTTGTTGAAGCGATCGGCGGTCCTGCGATGTTGCTGGGGCTTCTTGCCGGACTGGCGCTCGTCCCCGCTGCGGTGGCGCTGCGGAACAAGGTACTGCGAGCCGGCAGTGATTCCGCAGGGGTCCCCGGGGTCCACCGTTGGACATGAAAGGAAACTCCAGCATGGCTGCGACAGGCACCCGGAGCACCGTCGATGAGGTGATGGAACGGCTGGCTTCCCTTGAGGACTCGAAGATGCGGGCCGTCAACGAGAAGCATGGCGATAACCATGGCGTGAACCTCGGCAAGCTCCGCGCCCTCGCGAAGGAGCTCAAGACACAGCAGGACCTGTCCCTGACGCTTTGGCAGACCGGAGACACCGCGGCACGTCTCCTGTCGCTTCTGATCTGCCGCCCCAAGTCATTCGACAAGGACGAACTGGATGCGATGATGCGTGAGGCACGCAGTCCCAAGGTGCACGACTGGTTTGTGAACTATGTAGTCAGGAAGAGTCCCCACGCCGAGGACCTGCGCCAGGCATGGTTCAGCGACCGTGACCCCGTGGTGGCCAGTGCCGGCTGGGCGCTGACTAGCGAGCGGGTGTCCAAAAGTCCTGAGGGGCTGGACCTGCCGGCGTTGCTGGACACGATCGAGTCTCAGATGCAGCAGGCTCCGGACCGGCTGCAATGGGCCATGAACACCTGCCTGGCGCAGATCGGCATCGCGCACCCCGAGTTCCGCTCCCGGGCCATGCAAATCGGCGAACGTCTGGAAGTGCTCAAGGACTATCCCACGCCGCCGAACTGCACCTCGCCCTACGCACCAATCTGGATTACCGAAATGGTCCGCCGTCAGAATATGAAGTAAGGCTGCAGCTGCCGACGGCGGCTAGCCACCGATGCTGTCCAACTCAGTGAGGTCGCCAGCGGAGAGCTCCAGCGAGGCACCGGAAATGTTCTCCCGTAAATGTGCTGCAGACGACGTTCCCGGGATCAGCAGGATGTTGGGGGAACGCTGCAGCAGCCAGGCCAGTGCCACCGACATCGGAGTGGTTCCGAGCCTTGCAGCCACAGCAGACAGCGCGGCTGACTGCAGGGGACTAAACCCGCCCAGCGGGGAGAACGGAACATACGCGATGCCGTCCCGGGCCAGCGAATCGATGAGTGCGTCATCCCGGCGGAAGGCGAGATTGTACATATTCTGCACAGCGACGATGGATGCAACGCTTCTCGCCTCGGCCACCTGCTCGGGAAGGACGTTGCTGACGCCCAGATGGCGAATCAGCCCTTCCTGCTGCAGCTCAGCCAATGGTCTCCAAGGCGGCCGCAACGGGCCCGGGAACAGTACCTTGCGCGTCTCCAGCACGAAAATAGACCAGGTCCAGGGTGTCAAGGCCTAGCGTTTCAAGGTTTTCGCCGACGGCGCGGCGCAGCTGCTCCGGCTCCCGGGCAGTCGGCCACCCGCCCTGTTCGTCTCGTTCGGCTCCGACTTTTGTGGCCAGGTGGAGTCCGTCCGGGTAAGGATAAAGCGCTTCGCGAATGAGCTGATTCGTGATGCGCGGTCCGTAGGCTCCGCTGGTGTCGATGTGTGTAACGCCGCTTGCAGCAGCCTCCTGCAGCACGCCGAGCGCGGCATCGTGGTCAGCTGGCGGGCCCATAACTCCCGGTCCGGCCAGCTGCATCGCACCGTAGCCGAAACGGGTGAGTGCAAGGCCGCCGCGGGTCCAGGTGCCGCCTGGGAGGGTTGTTGTCGAAGATTCCATGTCCTGCCATTTCGTTGGGGAAAGGTGGTGTTCTGAGGTGGGTTACTCCACTATGGGCAGGGAACTTTGCGTGTGGAAGAGGGCACCTGAGGGTGCCTAGGTAACCCGGAAGGAACAGGAGTCATGCAGTGGCAACGATGACGGCGGCTGAGAAAAGGGAAGAATCCAAGGCCCGGTATAACGCCTTTTTGGCCGCATGTCCCAGCCGCCAGCTGCTGGACCGTATTTCGGACAAATGGGTCATGCTGGTTCTTTCAGCTCTGGGGAGCGGGCCCGGTTGTGACGGGAGTCCGCAGCCGATGCGCTTTTCTGAGCTGTCCCGGGTCCTGGCCGGAGTGAGCCAGAAAATGCTGACCCAGACACTGCGTTCGCTGGAGCGCGATGGGCTGCTCACCCGTACGGTAACGCCCACTGTCCCCGTGACTGTTTCCTACGAACTCACGGCCCTCGGGCTCTCCCTTCACAACCTGCTTCGTGGGTTCAAGGGATGGGCAGAGCAGCACATGGATGAGGTGTTCGCGGAGCGCGCCGCTTACGACGCGCGCGGCACCGGAACCGCAGCCACCCATAGCCCGGGCGAAGCGGAGTGAATCATGGGAACGATTTCGCTGGATCTGTTCATGACCTTGGACGGCGTTTATCAGGGCCCTGGGGGTGCGGATGAGGACACTTCCGGCGGGTTTACCTTCGGCGGTTGGCAAGCCGCCTTCGCCGATGCCGAATCCGGCGCGGCGATCATGTCAGGAATCAACCGGATGGACGCGCTGCTGCTGGGACGGCGGACCTACGACATCTTCGCGGGCTACTGGCCGCTGCGCGGGGACTCCAACCCCATAGCGGAGAAGTTCAATTCGATGGACAAGTTTGTGGTTTCCCGGACGCTGGACAATGCCAGCTGGGACGGGACCACGGTACTGGCGGCCGGGGAGGAGGCTGCACAGCTCAAGGATCGCTACAAGGAGATCCATATTGTGGGCAGTGGAGACCTCGCCGGATCAATGCTTGCGGCTGGAATCCTGAATCGGCTGAACCTCTTTGTATATCCAATAACGCTGGGCACGGGGAAGCGGATATTCTCAGGCGACGGCGGGGTCCCGGCGGCGTTCACGTTCGCGGAGCCACCGCAGGTTTTTCCGTCCGGTGTCCTCCGACTGGTCTATGACCGCACGGGCGAACCGGTGACGGGCCTCGACGCCGGCTCGTAGCTTCAGCACTGGCGGGACTCAGCTGCTTCGGCGCCAGCGGATCCGGCGGCACGGTAATGCCGGTTCCGCACAGTCAGGATTGCGGCACCAATAGTCGCGGAGATAATGGATCCCACGATCACGCCCACCTTCATGTGGTCCGATGCAGCACTTGCGGCGTCGTAGGAGAGTTCACCGACCAGGAGTGAAACGGTGAAGCCAATACCGGCGATGAAGGACATGCCCAGGATATCGATCCAGGCCAGGGACTTGTCGATGGTGATGTCGCGGAACCGGGTAACGAGGAAGGTCCCCGCGGTGATGCCGACCGCCTTGCCCAGAACGAGGCCGCCGATGATGCCGAGGGCGATACTGCTGCCCAGCGCATCAAACAGGCCGGTAAAGCCGCCGACGGTAACGCCCGCGGAGAAGAACGCGAACACGGGCACTGCGACTGCGCTGGAGAAAACGGACCATTTGTCAGCGAAATGCGCAGCCATGCCTTCGTAGAGAGGCTCGCCGTTGTCCTTGGTTCCCACCCGGACCTTGGCACGGCCCTTGGCGATCACCGGAACCATGAAACCAAGCAGGACGCCGGCTACTGTCGCGTGGATTCCCGAGGCATGAATGAGCGTCCAGACGGTCACGCCGAGAGGGATCAGGATCCACCAGGAACGGACGCCCCGCTGGACCAGAACTGCGAAGACTGCCAGCGGCAGGAGGGCGACGAGCAGCGGAAGGAAGGCGATGCCGTCGGTGTAGAAGACAGCGATGATGGAGATCGCCAGCAAATCATCCACCACGGCGAGCGTCAGCAGGAATGTCCTCAGCGCCGGTGGCAGGAACCGTCCAACGACGGCAATCACGGCGACGGCGAAGGCGATGTCCGTGGCCGCCGGGATCGCCCAGCCGTTGAGCGCGTCCCCGCCGGCGTTCCGGTTAATCAGCGCGAAGATCAGCGCAGGAACGGCGACGCCGCCGATCGCGGCCACGATGGGTACGAGTGCCGTCCGCGGATCACGGAGCTTGCCGGCGACGAACTCTTCCTTCAGCTCAAGCCCGACGACGAAGAAGAACACGGCGAGCAGGCCGTCTGCTGCCCACGCTGCGACGCTCAGGTTCAAGTGGAGGGCTTCGGGTCCGAAGGCGGATTGGCGGACCTCTTCATAGACGCCGGAGAGCGCGGAGTTGGCGAGGAGGAGGGCCAATATGGTGGCCCCCAGCAGCAGGGCGCCGCCCGTAGTGTCCTTGGCGAGGGTTTGATGGACGCCGCGCCAGATTGCGTGCGGCTGCTGGTTTTTGGGTAGGGCAGGGGAAGAGTGGGACATGGCTGGTTCTTTCGCGCGTGGTATCAGGGCAGGGCAAAGTGCACCTGTCCGTCCTCAGCAAAGAAGGCCAAGAACGCAGGTGCTTCCTAGATACGTGGCGGCGGGCAGCCGGCAATCTCGCCGTGCGCATTGGTGCCCCAGGAGCTCATCCAGCCGTTGGTGCCACTGGCCCGCTTGGCCAGCAGCAGCCGCTTGAGGTACGCCGACAGGACCTGCGTGGAAGCAGGCTGAGCCAGGCGGCGTCGGGCAGTCATACGTGCAAGTTTACCAAGGATGCTGACGAACCCGGCACGTGTGGCTTCGGCGCCGTCACCGGCGGGAGACCGTGCATACTGAGTCACATGGCCCAGGACCCATCAGAGACGAACTTCGAACACGACGCATCCGCCGGAGAGGACCAGCCTCAGCAGGGTCCCGGCGCCAGGCTCAGATGGCTCATCGTAGTTTTTTTGGGCGTATTCACCGCGGTAAACGTCGTTCTCATCGTTCTGGACGCTTCGACCGGAGTGCGGCTCACTACATCCGGACTCGTCTTCGCCGCAGCGCTCGGTGCCTTCATCGCGGTGCTGCTGCGCCGCGCCCGTGACTAGCGCAGGCAGCCGAAACGCAAGAAAGCGCCGGACGGACCGGGTTAGGCGGCAGAAAATGCCGCCGTTCCGGTCCGCCCGGCGCGTGCCAAGCGGGTGGAACAGAAACGCTAGGAAGCAGCCACCGGCACAGCACCGGCGTTGAAGAGCTTCCCGTTCACCCGGTCAGAGGCACCAACGCGGTCCAGGTACGGCGTGATGCCGCCCAGGTGCATCGGCCAGCCGGCGCCGAGGATGACGCAGAGGTCGATGTCCTCCGGCCCGGCGACGACGCCTTCGTCCAGCATCAGGCCGATTTCCTCGGCCAGAGCGTCCTGCGTGCGGCGCAGGACTTCCTCGGACGTCGACGGCGAGTCGCCGAAGGACAGCAGGTCAAGGGTTTCCTGCGGCACGTACGGCTTCCCGTCCTCGTCCTTCTGCCACAGTGACTTGATGCCGGCGTCGATCAGCTTCTGCGAGTTTTCCGAGACATAGAACCGGTCGCCGAAGGCGGCGTGCAGGGATTCCTGTACGTGCTGCCCCACCGGCAGGCCAACCAGGGCCAGCAGGCTGAACGGGGTCATGGGCAGGCCCATGGGGTGCAGCGCGTTGTCCGCGGTTGCGGCGTCGGTGCCCTCATCGAACACCTTGGTGATCTCGCCGAACATGCGGCCCAGGATGCGGTTGACCACAAACGCGGCCGCGTCCTTCACCAGCACGGCGGTCTTCTTGAGCTGCTTTGCGAGAACGAATGCGGTGGCCAGCACGGCGTCGTCGGTCTTCGGGGCGCGCACAATCTCCAGCAGCGGCATGACGGCCACCGGGTTGAAGAAGTGGAAACCTACCACGCGCTCCGGGTGCTGCAGGTCAGCTGCCATTTCGGTGACGGACAGCGAGGAGGTGTTCGTTGCCAGGATGCATTCGGGGGAGACGACTGCCTCCACCTCGGCGAAGACCTGCTTCTTGACGGACATCTCCTCGAACACGGCCTCAATGACAAAGTCGGCGTCGGAGAACGCATCCTTGGACACGGATCCGGTGACCAGGGCCTTGGTGCGGTTCGCGGCGTCGGGGGAGATCCGGCCCTTGCCCAGCAGCTTGTCCACCTCGGCGTGGACGTAGCCAACACCCTTCTCCACCCGCTCCTGGTCAATGTCCGTCATAACCACGGGAACCTTGAGCTGCTTGGCGAAGAGCAGCGCCAGCTGGCTGGCCATGAGGCCTGCGCCGACGACGCCGACCTTGGTCACGGGGCGGGCGAGCTTCTTGTCCGGCGCGCCGGCGGGACGCTTGCCGCGCTTCTGCACCAGGTCAAGGAACGCGTACACGGTCGCCTGGAACTGTGGAGTCTGCATCAGTTCAGCCAGGGCATCGCATTCAGCCTCGCGGGACTGCTCGCGGGTCCAGGACTTGCCCGCTTCGAGAAGGTCCAGCACCTTCGCCGGGGCCGGAGCTGCGTTGGAAGTGCGTGCCTCCACGAACGCGCGGCCGGCTGCCACGGCAGCGTCCCAGCGGTCGCTGACCTCGGAGGGTTCGACGGCGTTGGTCCGGTTTACGGTCTCAGCCCCGGTGATCACGCGGGAGGCCCAGGCCAGGGACTGCTCCAGGAAATCGGCCGGTTCGAAGAGTGCATCGGCAACACCAAGCTTGAAGGCAGCCGGACCGGAGAGCGTGCGGTTGTTGCTCAGCGGGTTCTCGATCATGACCTTGACGGCGTTCTCCGGGCCGATCAGGCGCGGCAGCAGGTAGACGCCGCCCCAGCCGGGGACCAGTCCAATGAAGGCTTCCGGCAGGGCCAGTGCACCGGCTCCGGCGGAGACGGTGCGGTAGTCGGACTGCAGGGCGATCTCCAGGCCGCCGCCGAGGGCAACGCCGTTGATGAACGCGAAGCTGGGAACGCCCAGGCTGCCCAGCTTGGCGTAGACCTCGTGGCCGAGGGCGGCCATCGCCACGCCGTCTTCATATTCGCCGAGGGTCTTCACTGCAGAGAGGTCGGCACCGGCGACGAGGTAGTGCGGCTTGCCGGTCACGCCGACGCCGACGATCTCACCCTTCGCCGCACGCTCCTTGAGAGTGTCCAGGACGCCGCCAAGCTCCAGCAGCGTGTTCGGGCCCAGCGTAGTGGGACGGGAGTGGTCCACGTCGTTGTCCAGGGTGATCAGCGCGAAGGTGCCGGCACCGCCGGGCAGTTCTACATCGGAGACGTAGGAGTGCGTGACAACCTCGTTCGGGAACAGCCCCGCGAGGCGCTGGAAATCAGTGGCAGTCATTTACTTCGAAGCCTCCGTAGACTCGGTGTTGTACTCGGGGTGGTTGGGGTTTTCCCAGATGACCGTGGCGCCCATGCCCAGGCCAATGCACATGGTGGTCATGCCGTAGCGAACCGAGGGGTCTTCCTCGAACTGGCGGGCCAGCTGCGTCATCAGGCGCACGCCGGAGGAGGCCAGCGGGTGCCCCACGGCGATCGCCCCGCCGTAGCGGTTCACCCGGGGATCGTCGTCGGCAATGCCGAAGTGGTCCAGGAAGGAAAGCACCTGGACAGCGAAGGCCTCGTTGATTTCGAACAGGCCGATGTCCTCGATGGTCAGGCCGGTCTGCTTCAGGGCCTTTTCCGTTGCGGGAACGGGGCCAATGCCCATGACCTCGGGCTCGACGCCGGCGAAGGCGTAGCCCACCATGCGCATTTTCACGGGCAGGCCAAGTTCCTCGGCCGCATCCGCTGAGGCGAGCAGGGCCGTGGTGGCGCCGTCGTTCAGCCCGGATGCATTGCCGGCGGTGACCCGGCCGTGCGGCCGGAACGGGGTGCGCAGGGTGGCGAGGCCTTCGACAGTGGTTCCCGGGCGGGGTCCTTCATCGACCGTGCTGAGCGTCCAGCCGGCCCCGGCCTTCTTGGTGGCAACGGGAACCAGGTCCGGCTGGATCTGGTTGCCGGCGTAGGCCTTGGCGAGCTTTTCCTGGCTGGCCGCGGCGTACGCGTCGGTGCGGTCCTTCGTGATGGCCGGGAAGCGGTCGTGCAGGTTCTCCGCGGTGTTGCCCATGTTCAGGGCGGCCGGATCCACCAGGCGCTCGGTGACGAAGCGCGGGTTGGGATCGGCGTCGAAGCCCATCGGGTGGTGTCCCATGTGTTCCACGCCGCCGGCAATGACGACGTCGTAGGCGCCGAACCCGATGCCGGAGGCAGTGGTGGTCACTGCGGTCATGGCGCCCGCGCACATGCGGTCGATGGCGAAGCCGGGAACCGTCCGGGGGAGTCCGGCCAGCAGTGCGGCGGTGCGGCCGATGGTCAGGCCCTGGTCACCGGTCTGCGTGGTGGCGGCAATGGCTACTTCGTCCACGCGCTCCGGCGGCAGCGAGGGGTTGCGGCGCAGCAGTTCGCGGATGCACTTCACCACCAGGTCATCGGCACGTGTGTCGGCGTACATGCCCTTCTCGCCGGCGCGTCCAAAGGGGGTCCGAACGCCATCGACAAAAACGACGTCCCTAATCTGCCGTGCTCGGCTCTGTGGGCTCAACGTATTGCTCCTCTTTGAGATGTGGATTAGCTCACGTCCGATGTTACTCGTCAGTAACTTAGGCTGCAAGAGTCCGGGACGGGCGGATGCACCGCCCCGGAGGCTAGAGCCAGACTACGGTGCCGCGCCGGGCCGTTCGACTTCAGTCCCGGCAGCAGGGAGTTCATTTCTGCAATTTCTGAAAACGCAGGGGAGCCGGGACCGCGCTGTGCGGTTCCGGCTCCCTGAGTCCTGGGTCGGGTTCTGCTAGACGGTAGTGGCGTCCTGCACTTCACCCACCAGTTCCTCGATGATGTCTTCAAGGAACAATACGCCGGTGGTATTGCCTTCAGCGTCCAGTACCCGCGCCACATGCGAGCCCGTGCGGCGCATCGTGTCCAGGGCGTCTTCCAGCTCGCTCCCCCGGAATGCTGAGGCAAGGCGGCGGATGCGCTTGGCCGGAACGGGGGCGTTGAACTTTTCGGCAGTGTTAAGGTCCATGACGTCCTTCAGGTGAAGGTAGCCGGTCAGTCCGCCGTCGGCGTCGGCCAGGATGTAGCGCGAGTAGCCGTGGCTGCTCACCGCCGCCTGGATATCCGCCGGGGTGGGCTGCGCCGGAACCAGAACCATGTCCGCCAGGGGAACCTCGACGTCCGCAACGGTCTTCGAGGTGAACTCGAAGGCGTTGGTCAGGGCGCCGGTTGAGTCCTCCAGGATGCCTTCACGGGTGGACTGCTCCACAATGGTGGCCACCTCATCCAGCGTGTAGGTGCTGGTCGCCTCATCCTTCGGCTCCACCTTGAACAGGCGCAGCACGCCGTTCGCGATCGAATTCAGGGTCCAGATGACCGGCTTGAAAATCTTGGCCACCAGCACCAGCGGGGGAGCCAGGAGCAGGGCCGCGCGGGTCGGAACGGAAAAGGAGATGTTCTTGGGGATCATCTCGCCCGCTACCACGTGCAGGAAGGTCACCAGCAGCAGTGCCACGATGAAGGCCGTGAGGCTGATGGCCTCCGGAGTGAGCGGCGTGTTGGCCAGCGGGATTTCCAGCAGGTGGTGGATAGCCGGTTCGGACACGTTCAGGATCAGCAGTGAGCAGACGGTGATGCCGAGCTGGCTGGTGGCCAGCATCAGGGTGGCATGTTCCATTGCCCACAGTGTGGTCTTGGCGGCCTTGCTGCCCTGTGCCGCCTTGGGCTCAATCTGGGAGCGGCGGGCGGAAATGACGGCGAATTCTGCGCCCACGAAGAAGCCATTGACGGCCAGCAGCACGAACAGCCAGATAATGCCGGGCAAATACTCACTCATTGGGCGGCTTCCTTAGTCAGGGTGTCGACCAGGCGGTCGTGCGCACTGCGCGGTGATTCCGAACCGGGGTTGGGTGTGAAGCGCAGTCGCTCAACGTGCGTTCCCAGAACGCGCTCGACGCGCAGGACGCCGTCGTCGACTTCCACTTCGTCACCCAGCTCCGGCATCCGGTCCAGGCTGTGCGTGACAAAACCGGCCAGCGTCTCGTAGTCCTCGCCTTCCGGCACCGTGATCCCTGCGCGGTCCAGCAGTTCATCCGGGCGCAGCGACGCGTCGAAGGTGACGGACCGGCCGGTGCGGACGACGCCGACGCGCGCGCGGTCGTGTTCGTCCTCCAGCTCGCCAACGATTTCCTCCACGAGGTCTTCGAGGGTGACGACGCCGGCGGTTCCGCCGTGTTCATCGGTCACCACGGCGATCTGCAGGCCCTGGCTGCGCAGGATGCCCAGCAGGGAGTCCACGCCCATTGACTCAGGCACCCGCAGCGGCGGGACCATCATGTCTGCAGCCGTTGTGGAGTCCCGGTCCTGAAGCGGCAGCGCAAAGGCCTGCTTGACGTGCAGCACGCCCAGGATGTCATCCGAGTCCCGGCCAATGACCGGGAAGCGGGAGTAACCGGTATTCACGGCCGTGGCGATGATGTTCTCGGCCGTGTCAGTTGCCGGAACGCCGACCATGCGCACACGCGGGGTCATGACGTCCTCAGCGGTGTGGTCGGTGAAGCGCAGGGTCCGGTGCAGCAGCTCTGCGTGGTCCTGGTCCAGAACGCCTTCCAGCGCGGAGCGGCGCACCAGGAAGCTAAGTTCCTCGGCGCTCCGGGCACCGGAAAGTTCTTCCTTCGGTTCGATGCCGAAGGAGCGGATGACCTTGTTGGCCGTGTTGTTGCAGACCAGGATGACGGGCTTGAAGACGGTGGTGAACACCGCCTGGAACGGCACCACCACCTTGGCGGTGGCCTTGGGCAGCGCCAGGGCAAAATTCTTGGGCACCAGCTCACCGATGATCATGGAGAGCAGAGTGGCGACGGCGATGGCAATTACTGCGCCGGTGCCGCCGACGACGCCTTCGGGAATCCCTGCGGAAAGCAGCGGTCCGCGGAGGAGCGCGCTGATGGCCGGCTCAAAGGTGTAACCGGAGAGCAGGGTGGTGAGGGTGATGCCCAGCTGGGCACCGGAAAGATGGGTCGAGGTGATCTTCAGGGCCTTGATCGTCGGACCAAGACGTTTTTCCCCGGCGGCCTGTCGGGCCTCCAGGTCGCTGCGGTCCAGATTGACCAGGGCGAATTCAGAAGCCACAAAGATGCCGGTGCCGACGGTCAGCAGGAGGCCGACGCCGATCATGAGCCATTCATACATGGGGCTGCCCTCCTAGAACCAAGTCGTCTGGCACACAGGAGGGCATGGGTTTATGAGAAGGATCGTCCATAGTAGCCAAGATCTTACGGGTTTTTCCTAGGAAAATCCTGAAAACTCCTAGCCAGAGCCCTGGTACGAAAAACTGTCTCTTTGCCTGTCACAAAAACGGCCAGCCGCGGTGTCTTATGGGCAGCCGTCGAAAACACTGCGGCTTCCATGAACAGGAGGAAGATCCGTGAACACCACAGCAGTAATTCTTCGCGCCGGCTACGCGGGCGTAATGGCAGCAAACCGGCTGGCTGGTCAGGGTGTACGTGTTCGTCTGGTGAGCCCCGAGCCGCGCTTCACGGAACGGATCCGGCTGCACGAGTTCGCCGCAGGTACCAGGGTGGACCCCACCGTCCCCTTCAGCAGCCTCCTGCATCCGGACGTTGAGCTGGTGCCCGGGGCCGCGGAGCAGATCGATGCTGCTCCGCGCAGGGTGCAGCTTTCCAGCGGAGCGTTTCTGGATTACGACTGGCTGGTCTACGCGGTGGGCAGTGGAAACGGTTCCGTTCCCGCAGGGGCAGAAGCACCCGACCGGCTGGCCGGTGCCGGTGCAGCGCGGGAGAAACTGGGCAGCCTCTTGCCCGGAGATCCCGTTGCAGTGGTGGGAGGCGGGCTGACCGCCGTCGAGGTGGCTTCCGAAACGGCGCGCGCTTATCCCCGGAACCCCGTGACGATCTACGCGGCCGGGCCGCTGATCCAGCACTTCTCCGCCAGTACCAGGGAGAGGATCCTGCGCAGCCTGAAGCGTGCAGGGGTGCGGGTGGCCCGGCAGGCGGTGGACCCGGGACGGCTGCCTGACGCCGCAGCCGTGCTCTGGTGCGCCGGTTTCGGTGTTCCGGACCTGGCGGCCCGGAGCGGGCTGCCGGTCGGCGCGGCGGGCCGCCTTATGGTTGATTCCAGCCTCCGGGTGCACGGGCAGGAGCGGATCTTCATGTGCACGGGAGGAGTGCAGCGGTGCTAAAGAAGTAATCTGCCGCATGCCCCTGCGGTGGATCCGCGGCGAAGCGAAACGAAGCGGAGGATACACATGGCCGGCGGGACCCAGGATGGAATCGGCGCCAGCGCTGCCGCAGGCCTGAGCGCGGAACGCGGGGAGGAGTTCCTGGCACACCGGCGTCTCGTGTTCACCATTGCGTAGGACGTGACCGGGTCTGTGGCTGATGCCGAGGACGTAGCTTCCCGGCAGGCCCTGAACGCCGTACGCTCCGTTGCCCGGCGCCGGGAGGAATACCCGGGTGAATGGCTGCCCGAGCGCTGCCCACAGGCCAGGACCACGGCGCGGGCCAGGATCCTGAAGCATCAGCCCTCACCGAGGCGGAAGTTTCCACGGCCATGCTGGTGCTGCTCCAGCAGCTCAGCGGTCCCGAACGCGTGGTACTGGTGCTGCGGGACGTTTTTGGTTTCGGCTGCGGCGAGATTAGTGCCGTGCTTGAGGCTTCACCGGCCGCCGCGCGGCAGACGGTCCACCGCGCCCGCGAACGGGTGCGCACCGGGGTCCCGCGGTCCCAGCCGGACAAGGCGGAGCACCGTGCCGCCGTCGAACGATTCCTTCAGGCCGCCCTGACCGGACAGACGCACGCGCTTCTTGAGGTACTGGCGCCGGATGTAGTGCTGCATTCAGACGGCGGAGGCAAAGTCAGTGCAGCGCGCCGTCCGGTTTACGGGCCGGAGCGGGTGGCCGCATTGCTTCTGGGCCTGGCCGCCAAATTCGGCGGGGGCGCCGCACCGGAGTTCGTGGAACTGAACGGACTGCCCGCCGTCGCGTTCCGGGAGGACGGCAGAGTGACCACCGTGGTCCAGCTGGAACGCCAGGATGGGCTGGTTACCGGCGTCTACGCCATGCGCAACCCGGACAAACTCCGGCACCTGCAGTAGCTACTCCTTCTCGGCGTCCTTCTCCGGCAGCGGATCCGGGTCCAGGAACGCGACCGTCAGCACGGCGGCGGTCTGCTGGATCTGCCATTCACGGGCACCGAGTTCGCGCAGGGCTGCCGTGACGGTGTCCAGGTCGATTACCGACGGCGGACGCCAGGCCAGCCGGCGGAGGTGGTCTGGGGTGAGCAGGTTCTCCACCGGCATATTCAGCCGCTCCGCCAGCGCTGCGAGGCGCGGCTTGGCGGTGTGCAGGCGGGCGGCCGCGGCCGGATCGTTCCTCGCCCAGACCCGTGGCGGAGGCGGGGAGTTGGTGGGAATGTGCAGCGGCGGAAGATCCTCGGTAGCCCGGGCAGCGGCAATGCAGCGCAGCCAGCGCGGCGCTTCCTTGTGGGCGGCACGGCCGTGGAACCCCGGCGTGGAAAGCAGCTGGGGAACGGTGGATGGCATGGCCCGGGCCGCGGCCACAATGGCAGCATCCGGAATCAGGCGTCCGGGGGCGGTGTCCCGGCGTTCGGCCAGCTGCTCGCGTTCCTGCCATAGTTCCCGCACGGCTGCGAGCTGGCGGCGGTCGCGCAGCTGGTGCATGCCTGAGGTGCGGCGCCAGGGATCTGTGCGCGGCGGCGCGGGGTCCGCGGTGCGGATGGCTTCGAATTCCTCTTCCGCGAAGGCCAGCTTGCCGTCTGCCTCCAGGAGCTTGATCAGTTCCTCGCGCAGCTCGGCCAGGACTTCCACGTCCAGTGCGGCGTAGCGCAGCCAGGGTTCGGGCAGCGGCCTGGTGGACCAGTCCGCCGCCGAATGTTCCTTGGCCAGGCTGAAGCCCAGCAGGTTCTCTATCACTGCGGCCAGTCCCACCCGGGGCAGGCCGGCAAGCCGGGCCGCGAGTTCCGTATCAAAAAGCTTGTCCGGCCACATGCCCAGTTCGGACAGGCAGGGCAGATCCTGGGTGGAGGCGTGCAGGATCCATTCAACGCCGGAGAGGGCTTCGTTGATGATGCTCAGGTCCCGCAGCGGTTCCGGGTCGATCAGCCAGGTGCCGGCGCCTTCGCGGCGGATCTGGACGAGGAACGCCCGCTGGCCGTAGCGGAAGCCGGAGGCCCGTTCGGCGTCGACTCCTGCCGGACCGGTGCCTGCGGCAAGTGCCCTGGCGGCGCGTTCCAGGCCGCTGAAGGTATCGATTACCAGAGGCACGCCTTCACGGGGAGCATCAAGGACTGGAAGGGGTGCGGCCTCGGGTTCGTCTGCGGACAGCTCGGACGCGGGGTTGCCGGAAGTTTGCGCGGTCATAAGAACTTCAGTCTATCGAGAACTCGCGGTACTGCTGTCCGCGCTAGTTCAGCCGCCGCCGCGGCAGTGGGGAAACGCCGTCGGGCAACGGCGGCAGACCGGCGAAAGTGCACACCATGTCAGACCACGCCTCGAGATGCGCCTGCACGTCGGCGCCCTCCGGTGTCCAGGACGCACGCAGCTCAATGTCGATGGCGTCGCTGCGCCCGGCGAGGGTGCCGTAGCTCTCGGAGAGGATGCGGGTGGCTGTGCCTCCGGCCAGCGAATAGCGGGCCCCGTGCTCCTGCAGGGCATCCACCAGCCAGGTCCACGCCACGGATCCGAGCATCTGGTCATTGCCCATGTCCGGTTCGAGCTCGGCCCGGATATAGGTCACGATGCGGAAGGTGCCGTTCCAGACGTCGCTGCCGTCCGGGTCATGGAGCAGGATAAAGCGGCCGGTGGCCAGTTCCCGGCTTTCCGGTAGGACCGGGCCCACGGGGCCGTGGAAGGTTCCTCCGACCGGCTGCGGACCGGATGCCGTGACGTCTGCGGCCAGCGACACGGCAAAAGGGGCCAGCCGGGTGGGGGCAGGAATCTCCTCCAGCCGCAGTTCCGGCCGGCACTTTGCCCGGCGGAGCGCCCCCAAGGCAGTCAGGAAATCCGGGGGCACCTGTGACAGGTCACCAATCGCACTCACCCTCGAAGATTACGGGCGGTCCTGCCCGCATCAGGTGCAGGCTCGCCGGTGTGTCCTATTCGTTACGTGGCAACAGCTTACGCAGGGGCACACCGGCACGGACAGTGCGGGGTGGTCAGCGGGCGGCGGCAACCTCTTCGGCGATGGCAGCAGCGAACGCATCGACGTCGGCTTCACTGGTGTCGAAGGTGCACATCCAGCGCACTTCACCGGTGGCCTGGTCCCAGTCGTAGAACCGGAACTGGTCCCGGAGCTTGTCCGCCACACCGGCGGGAAGCGTGGCAAAAACGGCATTGGACTGGGTGGGCTGGGTGAGGGTGACGCCGTCGATCTTCTCCACTGCGGCGCGCAGCCGTGCGGCCATTGCGTTGGCCGTGGACGCGGAGCGCTGCCACAGATCGGTGCCGTACAGGGCGATGAACTGGGCCGAGACGAAGCGCATTTTGGAGGCCAGCTGCATGTTCATCTTGCGCAGGTAGTCCAGCCCGGGTGCGGCGTCGGGGTCCAGGGCAACGATGCACTCGCCGTACATCATGCCGTTCTTGGTGCCGCCCAGGGAGAGGATGTCCACCCCGGCGTCGGCGGTGATGGCGCGCAGCGGCACGCCCAGTGCAGCGGCGGCGTTGCCCAGCCGGGCGCCGTCCATGTGCAGCTTCATGCCGCGGGCGTGGATGTGGTCCGCGATGGCCTTGATTTCCTCCACGGTGTACAGGGTTCCCAGTTCCGTGGACTGGGTGATGGAGACGGCCAGCGGCTGGGCGCGGTGCTCGTCGCCCCAGCCCCAGGCTTCCCGGTCGATGAGTTCAGGGGTGAGCTTGCCGTCCGGTGTGGGGACGGTGAGCAGCTTCATGCCGCCCACGCGTTCCGGGGCGCCGTTCTCATCCACGTTGATGTGTGCGGTGGAGGCGCAGATGACCGCACCCCAGCGGGGCAGCAGGGACTGCAGGCTGATCACGTTCGCACCGGTGCCGTTGAAGACCGGAAAAGCGCGCATCCGGTTCCCGAAGTGGTCGGTGAAGACCTCGCGCAGCTTGGCGGTGTACACGTCTTCGCCGTAGGCCACCTGGTGGCCGAGGTTTGCCGCCGCCAGTGCGTCGAGGATTTCCGGGTGGACGCCGGAGTAGTTGTCCGAGGCAAAGGCTCGCAGGGCAGGGTCATGCAGGGAGGTGGTTTCAGTCACGGGTGTCAGTATTCCTCAAGGTGGGTCATTGGCGAAAACGGATCAGGTGCGCGGCACCAGGCTGATCCGCTTTCCGTTGATCTGTGCGGCGTCGGCGGTGAACAGCCGCACGGAAGCTGCCGCGAGCTCGCTGACCGGGGTGTAGCCGGGGAACTTCCGTTCCGGCGCGGCTTCGCGCATTGCATCGTTCACGAGGGCCTTCACCACGAAGACGACGGCGGCGGCCGTGGTTCCGCGGAAATCGGCGGCGATGGCCTGCACCCAGGCTTCGGCAGCGGCCTTGGCCGCCGCGTAGCCGGCGTTTCCCGCGGTGGGGGATTCGACTGCCGTGGACGAGACGATGGCCAGCCGGCCGTGCGGGGATGCGGCCAGCTGGCCGATGAAGCTTCGGCTGACGTTGCGCAGGGTGGTGAGGATGTTCTGCTGCAGGAAGTCCCAGTCCTCATCGCTCTGGTCCGCCAGGGTTCCCCCGCCGCGCCAGCCGCCCACCAAATGAAGCAGCCCGTCCACGCCGCCTTCGTCGGACAGATCGCTGGCGAGCCCGTCGACGTCGCCGGGCCGGCTCAGGTCGCAGGTGCGCAGTTCGACGCCGGGGACGTTATCCAGCGCTTCGGCAAGCCTGCCGGCGCTGGAGCCAACCGCCACCACTTTGGCGCCGGCTTCGGCCAGGGCCCGGCACACGGCTGTTCCGGAGGCAGAGGAGGCTCCGGCCACCAGGACCTTCAACCCTGCCAGTGCTGCGGTGTCCTCTGCTCCGGGTGTGGTCATGCGGCGCTGCTCCCTGTGATTCCCGCGGTGGATTCGATCACCGGCGCCATTTTCTTGGACAGCGCCTCGTAGAACATTGACAGCGGGAACTCGTCGTCGAGCACCTGATCCGTCAGTGCCCGGGGCGGTCCCTCCAGCGGCAGCGCGTCCGGTCCCTTGGCCCAGCGGGAGGCCGGGTGGGGTGTCAGCGTGCCTGAGACCAGATCGTACGCGGCCAGCCAGTGGGCTGTCTTGGGGCGGTCGATGGAACGCCAGTAGAGTTCCTCGATTTCTTCGCCGAGCTTCACGACGACGGCGGGTGCCTCGTCCCAGTCAATGCTGAGTTTGCCGTCGGTCCAGTGCAGGACGCGGTGCTGGTGCATCCAGGCGAAGAGCAGCTGCCCGCCCAGGCCGTCATAGTTGCGGACCCGCGAACCGGTGATGGCGAAGCGGAAAATCCGGTCGAAAATCACCGCGTACTGCACCAGCTGGGCGGTGCTGCGGGCCTTGGGGTCGGCGTCGTCGTCCTGCTGGATCTTCACGGACTCGCGGAACGCGGTGAGGTCGCAGCGCAGTTCTTCCAGGGAGTAGAGGAAGTAGGGCATCCGCTGCTTGATCATGAACGGATCAAAGGGCAGGTCTCCGCGCATGTGGGTCCGGTCGTGGATGAGGTCCCACATCACGAAGGTTTCTTCGGTGAGCTCCTGGTCATCCAGCATGTTTGCCGCGCCCTCGGGAAGCTCCAGCGAGGTGATCTCTGCCGCGGCCCGTAGCACGCGGCGGAACCGGGCTGCCTCACGGTCTGCGAAGATCGCGCCCCACGTGAACGTGGGCGTCTCGCGCACGGCGACGGTTTCCGGGAAGAGGACGGCAGAGTTGGTGTCATACCCCGGGGTGAAGTCCCGGAAACGAATGGGAACAAAGAGTTTATTGGAGTAGTCACCGGCTTCCAGCCCGGCGATGAAGTCCGGCCAGATCACTTCGACCAGCACGGCTTCGAGCAGCCGGGAGCGTGATCCGTTCTGGGTGTACATCGGGAACACCACCAGGTGCAGGAGGCCGTCGGTGCGGTCCAGCTGCGGCTGGAAAGCCATCAGTGAATCGAGGAAGTCCGGAACGTCCAGGCCTGCCTCCAGCCAGCGGTCCAGGTCCCGGACCACCAGCGTCAGGTAGTCGGCGTCGTGCGGGAAAGCCGGAGCCAGCTCGGAGACGGCGTCGCGGACGGTGTGCAGCAGCTTCACGGCGGCAGGCTTGTGTTCCTCCGGCACGGAACCGTCCTGCTCCTGGAGCTGTGCGAACTCGGTAGCGGCGCCCTTGAGCCGCAGCCAGCCGGCTGATTCCTCAGGAGCGGCGAGCAGGCCTGCGGGGGAGGAGAAAGCAGTGGATGACATAGCAGAGACCTTCCGGTTGCACGAACTCCCGGTCCGGGACGATGTGATGGCCCCAGCGTAGCCATAAATCAACCAAACTTAGCCTCAAAGCCGGTTCCGATTAGCAACGCTTATGCTTTCTGCAGTCGGCCGGGCGGTTTGGCCCAGCGGTTCTTCCGGTGGAGCGCTGCCCGCGTTAGTACCCGGAGCTGTTCGGGGACTCGGTGCCGATGACGGCCAGCGGAACCTCCGGGTGATTCTTCTCCACCCGGCGCAGTGCCCAGATGTCGTTGAACACTGCCACATGTGCGCCGTCCGTGCGCAGCAGCACCTCGGCGCCGTGGACGTTGCTGAGGATCTCCGCAGCTGACGCGTCGGTGAGCCGGGCCATGGAGTAGGAGAGCTGTTCCATGCGCATTGGAGCGTTGAAGTCCTGGTTCATCCGGTCCTCAACCACCTCGAACTGCATGGGGCCGACGGCGGCAAGCACGGGGGCCTGGTCTCCGCGGCGGTCCGAGCGGAGCACCTGGATGATGCCTTCATGCTCGAGCTGGTCGATGCCGCGGCGGAACTGCTTGTACCGGCTGGGGTCCTGGGAACGGGCCACCCGGAAGTGTTCGGGGCTGAAGAACGGGATCGGCGGGTACTGGACCGGCTCCTCCACGTAGAGGCTGTCCCCGACGCGGAGGGCGGAAGCGTTGACCAGCCCGACGACGTCGCCCGGGTAGGCCTGGTCAATCACCTCGCGTTCACGTCCGAACAGGTGCTGGGCGTACTTGGTGGCGAAGGTTTTGCCGGTGTTCGAGTGCGTGACAACCATGCCGCGTTCGAAGATGCCGGAGCAGACGCGGATGAAGGCCACATGGTCCCGGTGCGCCTTGTTCATGCCGGCCTGGACCTTGAACACAAATCCGGAGAACGGAGCGTCCACCGGCCGCTGCCCGCCGTCGTTGTCCACCCGCGGGGCGGCCGAGGGCGCAAGGTCCACCAGCGTGTCCAGGATCTGCTTGACGCCGAAGTTCAGGGCCGCCGAGGAGAAGAGGATGGGTGTGGCTTTGGCGTCCAGGAAGGCCTGGCGGTCAAACTCGCGCCCGTCGATCACCAGTTCCGCTTCGCCCAGGGACTCGTCCCAGGCATCGCCCTCGGCCGCGGCAGCGTCCTCGGTGCTGAAGTGCTCTTCCAGTGCCAGGGACGCGCCGGAGTTCTGCCGGGTGAAGCGGACGTATTCGTCCTTGGTGCGGTCCCACACGCCGCGGAAGTCGCCGGCGATGCCCACGGCCCAGGTCAGCGGCATGGGTGCCAGCCCCGTGCGTTCGGTGATTTCATCCATCAGCGCCAGCGGGTCCAGGCCGGGACGGTCCCACTTGTTGATCACGGTGATGATGGGAAGGTTGCGGGACCGGCAGACTTCGAAGAGCTTCATGGTCTGGGTTTCCAGGCCCTTGGCGGCATCCACCAGCATCACCGCGCAGTCGACGGCGGCGAGGACGCGGTAGGTGTCTTCGGAAAAGTCGGCGTGGCCGGGCGTGTCCAGGAGGTTGATGACGGTGTCCCGGTAAGCGAACTGCAGGGCGGTGGAGCTGATGGAAATACCGCGGTCCTTCTCCATCTGCATCCAGTCCGAAACGGTTTCGCGGCGGTTGTCCTTGCCGTTGGTGGCCCCGGCAGTGCCGATGACGCGGGCATGAAGGGCCAGCGCCTCGGTCAGCGTGGACTTGCCCGCATCCGGGTGGGAGATGACGGCGAAGGTCCGCCGGCGGGCGGCTTCCTTGACGATCTCCCGGGAGGCGCTTGCGCTGACGGTGGTGGAAACCTGTTGGGACACTCCGCTGCTTTCAGACTTGGTGGAGGGTGGGGCTGCACGTGCTTGGCAGCCGGTTCGCTGCGAACACAGCTTTCCCATTCTACCCGGAGCGTGCGCGGCGCCTGGACGGGCAGTGTTTTGGCCTACTGTGGTGCAGGACACAGGTGGATCTACGTGCAGGGGGCGGCCATGGCTGAAGCATTCATTATCGACGCGCTGCGTACGCCGGTGGGACGGCGCGGCGGGGGACTCAGCGGCGTGCATCCGGCAGACCTCGCAGCGGCCGTAATTGCTGAAACGGTGCGGCGCACCGGCATTGAATCCGAGGAGTTCGACGAGGTGATCCTGGGGGCCATCGATCAGGTGGGACCGCAGGCGATGGACGTTGCGCGCACGGCCTGGTTGGCGGCCGGACTCTCCGAGCGGGTGCCGGGAACCACAGTCGAGCGCCAGTGCGGCTCCGGGCAGCAGGCTATCTCCTATGCTGCGCAGGCGGTGATGAGCGGAACCGCGGACCTGGTGGTCGCCGGTGGCGTGCAGAGCATGTCCTCGGTTCCGCTGTCCTATGCGAACACCGCGGCGCTGGAGCTGGGCTTTGACAACCCGTTTGCCGGGTCCACCGGCTGGGAGGCCCGGTACGGAACCCAGCCGATTTCCCAGTTCATCGGCGCGGAACTAATGGTGGACCGCTGGGGGCTGAGCCGCGCGGAGATGGAGGACTTCGCCGTCGGCTCCCATGAGCGGGCGCTCGCAGCCCAGGCGGAGGGTCGTTTTGACCGCGAAATCCTGCCGCTTGCCGGCGTCACGGCTGACGAAGGTCCGCGGGTGCCGAACCGGGAGAAGATTGAATCCCTGGCACCGCTGAGCGAGGGCGGGAGGCTCACTGCCGCGACGTCGTCGCAGATTTCCGACGCCGCCGCCGTCCTGCTGCTGGCATCGGAAGACGCCGTGCGCCGGTACGGCCTGACGCCGCGGGCGCGGATCCACCACATCTCTGCCCGCGGTGACGATCCGGTGATGATGCTCAGCGCTCCCATCGAAGCCACGCGGCACGCGCTCAAGCGGACCGGCATGTCTTTGGGCCAGATTGACCTGGTGGAAATCAACGAAGCCTTCGCCTCCGTGGTGCTGGCCTGGCAGCGGGAGCTGGAGGCGGATATGACCCGGGTCAACGTGAACGGCGGCGGCATCTCGCTTGGCCATCCCATCGGAGCCACCGGCGCGCGTCTGATGACCACAATGCTCCACGAACTTGAACGCACCGGCGGCCGCTACGGGCTGCAGACCATGTGCGAGGGCGGCGGCCAGGCAAACGTCACCATCATCGAGCGGCTCGGCTGAGGACTCCCGCTTCTCTTAGACTTCCGCCATGGCTATTAGTTTCCTGCCCATGACGGACTCCGCCGAGGAATCCGAGGCCCTGGTGGGGTTCCTGACCTCCAACCGCTTCCCGTTCCACGTGAGATCCGAGCACTCGGAGGCATCGGCCCGGAAGCTTATCGAGGAGGGCCGCTTCTGGAGCGACGAATCCATCGGCTTCTGGATCCAGAACGGTCCGCAACGGATCGGTTTAGTGGTCCTGGACGATCTGGAGGAGGACACCCCCATGTTTGACCTGCGGCTGGCGGAGGAATACCGCGGCCGCGGACTGGGCGTTCCGGTCCTTAGGGAACTGTGCGGGATGGTGTTTGACCGGTTCCCTGATGCTGTCCGGTTCGAGGGGCAGACACGGGAAGACAACATTGCAATGCGCAGGACGTTCCTGCGTGCCGGGTTCCTGAAGGAGGCGCACTACCGCCTGGGCTGGCCCACCACTGACGGTGCCCGGGTAGCGTCAGTTGCCTACGCCATCCTGCGGCAGGACTGGGTGAACGGCGGGATCACGCCGTTCGACTGGGAAGACGTTCCGGCCTAGACGGCACCAGCGGCCCAGCGCAGGCGCAGGCTCTCTTCCAGTTCCTGCTCGGCGAGGCTGCGCCGGATCCGGTCCAGTTCCGCTTCCAGCCGGGGGATCCAGCGGTGTTCGACGGCGCGCTGCCGGGTCCGCGTTGCCGCTAGTTCCCGGCTGACCAGCAGCAGGGCACGCGCATCCGCAGCATGGGCGACGGCGGCGGCGAGCGCTTCCCGGTGCGCGGCTGCAGCGTAGAGCAGTGCGGAGGATCCTGAGGCGGGTGTCTGGTCCGGCAGGTTCACCGAGGCGTCTTCGGGATAGGAGATGCCCATCGCCCCGCCCCAGCGGATCTTCGCTTCGGCAAGGGCATCCGGAACGGACTCGCGGATGCGTCCCAGCCCGTCCAGGGCCAGCGAGCGTCCCAGCCAGAGCGCCGCCCGGGCGGAGGCCTCGTGGAAGCGGGCCAGGCTCTGCTCAGACTGCTCGGCCCTGTTGCCGATCGCGATCCGCAGGATCTGCTGCTTGCGGTCCAGCAGTTCCGCGCCCCGCCGGGCTGTTTCGAGCCGGCGTTCGGTTTCTGCCCGTGCTGCCCGGCCGCTGCCGCTCACAGCCGGGCTCCGCCGAGCGGTCCGGGAAGATACCTGTCCAGCAGCTCGGGGGAGAGCATGCTCAGCTCGCGGCGCGGCAGGACGGACAGGGCTTCCCACGCCAGTCCCAGGGTCTGTTCCAGCGAGCGGTATTCATCCACGCCCTGGTTCAGGAGTTTCTGCTCCACCACGGACCGGAACTCGATGTAGGCACGGTCTGCTTCTCCCAATGCTTCCTGGCCCACCAGTTCCGCCAGCTCCGAAGCCTGCCGGGCGCGGGCCATGGCGGCGAGCACCTGGGCCGCAACGTCCAGGTGGTCTTCCCTGGTCCGGCCCTTGCCCGCGCCGGAACGCATCAGCCGGGACAGGGAGGAAAGCACGTCGACGGGGGGATAGATGTCCCGTGTGCTGACCTCCGGTGAGAGCACAATCTGCCCTTCGGTGATGTACCCGGTCAGATCGGGGACCGGATGGGTCATGTCTCCCGCCGGCATGGTCAGCACCGGAACAATGGTCACGGAACCTTCCCGGCCCTGTACCCTTCCGCAGCGTTCGTACAGGGTTGCCAGGTCGCTGTAGAGGTAGCCGGGGTAGCCGCGCCGTGCCGGGATTTCCTTCCGGGCGGCGGAGACCTCCCGGACGGCTTCGGCGTAGCTGGTCATGTCGCTCATGACCACCAGGACGTCGCTGCCTTCCTCATACGCCAGGTGCTCGGCGATGCTGAGTGCGATCCTGGGGGTGAGGATCCGCTCAATCACCGGATCATCGGCAGCGTTGAGCAGCAGCACCAGTTCCCCCGCACCGGAGCGTTCCTCCAGCCGGTCCCGAATGTAGGCAATGTCCGCGTGGGTCATGCCCATGGCCGCGAAGACCACCCGGAAGTTCCGGCCGCCGGTCCGGGACTGGGCAGCGATCTGCGTGGCGAGGGTCAGGTGCGGCAGGCCGGCCACCGAGAAAATGGGCAGTTTCTGGCCCCGGACCAGTGTGGTGAGGGCATCGATGGCGGAGATGCCGGTAATCACCGCTTCCTTGGGCGGAATCCGGTACACCGGGTTCAGCGGCCACCCGCTGACCGGCTCCACAGCATCTGCGGTGATGGGCGGTCCGCCGTCGAGCGGTTCCCCGCGTCCGTTGCAGACCCGGCCCAGCCACTGGGGCCCCACCGGGATGTGCAGCGGCCGGCCCTGGAAACGCACCGAGATCCCGCCCAGCCGCATTCCGTCCGTACCCTCCAGGACCTGCAGCAGCGCCTGGTCGCCGTTGACTTCCAGCACCAGGGCGTGGCGTTCGGGGCCGGCTTCCACGTCCACGTCCGCGAACTCGTCCCAGCCCACGCCGTCGGCGTCGCCCAGGACCATAAGCGGCCCGCGCAGCTCCCGCACGTCACGGTGGGAAACCAGGTTCCGGTTCGGGATGGTCATTGCAGCTCCTTCAGTCCGGCCAGGAAGGCTGCGGCACGTTCCGCGACGCCTGCGGCGTCGGAGGGGCCGGCGGATTCGCGCAGGCGCAGCAGCGGAGAGAAATCGTACGAATCAACCGTGGCCGGCGGAACCCCGTGGGCCACCAGGTCCTGGCAGGTGTCGATGGTGTCCAGGACTGCCTGCAGCAGGGCGGCTCCCTTGGCAGCGGAGGAATAGCCGTCGTTGGTGCTGAGCGCGTTCTGCACCAGGACGCCGTCGCGCAGCAGCCGCCCGCCCAGCAGCACCACCTGCTCGTGGCCGGGCAGCGAGTTCGCCCCGATGATCTCCGCGAGCGCGGAGAGCCTGTCCGCTTCGGCGAGGATCAGCCCGGCACGGGCGCGGCGGGTGGCCCACTCCGGATCGCCGTTGGCGGCGTGCCAGCGGCCCAGGGCATCCGCGTCGCGGGAGAAGGAGCCCCGCCAGCTGACTGCCGGATAATGCCGCGAGTAGGCCAGGTCCCGGTCCAGCTGCCAGAGTGAGCGGACAAACCGCTGGGTGCCGGTGGTGACGGGTTCGCTCATGTCCCCTCCCGGGGGAGAGACCGCGCCGATCACGGTGACCGACGCCGTCTCACCGCCCAGTGTTACGGCCAGCGAGGCACGCTCGTAGAACGCGGCGAGTTCCGAAGCGAGCGACGCCGGGTACCCCTCTTCGGCGGGCAGGTCCCCGTTGCGGTTGGCGAATTCCCGCAGCGCCTCGGCCCAGCGGGAAGTGGAGTCGGCGATCACCACGGCGTGGTAGCCCATGTCCCGGAAGAACTCCGCGACTGTGACTCCGGTGTTGATGCTGGCCTCCCGTGCCATCATGGGCATGTTGGAGGTGTTGGCGATGATCACGGTGCGGTCCAGCAGGGCGCCGCCGGTGCGCGGATCCTCCAGCTGGCTCAGCCCGTCCAGCACATCGGCCATCTCGTTGCCGCGCTCGCCGCAGCCCACGTAGACGATCACATCGGCGTCGGACCATTTGGCGATCTGCTGCAGCAGCAGCGTCTTGCCGGTGCCGAAACCGCCCGGAACGGCCGCGGCGGCACCGCGGGGGAGCGGAAACATCAGATCCAGCACCCGCTGTCCGGTGTGCATGGGCACCGCGTCGGAGAGCCGGGAGGCCACCGGCCGCGGCCGGTGGACCGGCCACTGCTGGGCCAGGTGAATCTCCGTGCCGCCAACCACCGCCGCCCGTTCCAGCGGGCGCAGCATCCCGCTGCCCAGCCAGGTGAGTTCACCTTCCACTCCCGGCGGTACGGTCACCCGGAACGGCACACTGCCCGCTTCGGGCACGGTGCCGAGCACCTGCCCCGGGGCGACCATGTCCCCCACGGTGGCCTGCGGTTCGAACTTCCACTGCCGGTCCAGGACCAGATGGTCCTCCGCCGCGTCCTCACGGTCCGCGCTGAGCCACAGGGGAGCCGAGGAGAGCGGACGGAGCAGGCCGTCAAAAACCTGTCCCAGCAGGTGTGGACCCAGCAGGGCGGAGAGCTGGCGTCCGGTTCCTTCCGCTGCGTCACCGGCCTTCAGCCCGCCGGTGTACTCGTAGGCCTGGAGCACGGCGTCGTCACCGTTGACGGCGATCGTCTCTGCCGAGATCCGTTCCGGCCCGAGCGCCACCACCTCCAGCATCGAGATGTCCGGGACGCCGCTGATCTCAACCAGCGGTCCGCTCACCCGGCGGATCCGGCCTTCGCCGGCGCCGCCGGGCTGCTGCCCGCGGGGGATTCTGCCACTGTTCACTCCTGCCACAGGGCACGCACCTCCCCGGCATAGGCTTCCATCGCGGCGCTGCCGAGGGCCGGCAGGGACAGGTCCACGCTGCGTGAGCCACGGCTGGCGGTAATCCCGCCGCCGGGTGCCTCCTGAACCTGCGCATCCGGGCCCAGCAGCCGGTAAGCCTGGTCCCGCAGGGCGTCCAGCAGCGCCGGATACCGCGGATCCTCCCGGATCTTGGCCGCCTCCGCCAGGACCTGACGGCGCAGCTGCCCGCGCAGTTCTTCTTCACTGGCCAGAACCGTGCCGCCTGCAGCCCGCCGGGCACGGGCGGAGCGCAGTACGGCTTCAGCCCGGGCTGCTTCCCGGCCGTCAGCCTCGGAGCGGCTGCGGATCTGCTCAGCTTCGGCCCGCCCGCGGTCCCGGATCTCAGCGGCCTGCCGTTCCGCAGTGTCCAGGATGGACTTGGCCCGGGCAGCGGCCTCGGAGCTGATGGCTTCGCGGATCGGTACCAGTGCCGGTGCGGCCGCGCGCGGAAGGCTGCTCATGCGGGCAGTGCCACGGTCAGGGGCGCCGCCGGATCATCCAGCCTCCCGGCCAGCGCCGCAGCGGCGTCGCTGGTCAGGAGAACGACGGCGGTGTCCTCCGGAAGCTGCGACCACGCGGTCCGCACATCCTCGTCCGTCTTCGCAGGAACCAGCAGCGCACCGGCCAGCTCGTAGCCGGCGAGGATTCCCGGAGCTCCCAGCGCGGCAACAACCGTCCGGGCGCTCATGCCTGGCCAATCAGGATGATGGAAATGATGAGCCCGTAGATGGCGATGCCTTCCGCCAGGCCCACCACCACCATGGCGCGGCCGAAGATTTCCGGCCGCTCGCTCATGGCTGCGAGCGCAGCCGATCCGGTGTACGCCACGGCAATGGCGGCACCAATTGAGGAACCGGCAACGGCGATGGCGGCACCCAGCAGGGCCGCACTGGAGCTGTCGCTGCCGTCCGTGGCCATGGAGACGGCGGTTCCTGCTGCTCCGCCGGAAGCCGAGGCCGGCGCCGCCGCGAAGGCAGCGGCCACCAGGGCCAGGGCTCCGGCCATGATCAGGCCGTTCACGCCGAGCACCACCTTGATGCCCGCTCCGCGCCGCCTCCGGAGCAGCCAGAGCGCTCCGCCGGCGAGCAGGACGGTAATGATCAGTGCCAGGGGGATGCCGGCAAACCAGGGGTTCATGGCGTTTGCCTTTCAGTGGTGGACGAACCGGATGCTGCGGACTCGGGCAGCTGGGGGCTCCAGGGTTTGAACGGACGGCCTTCGTCCGTGAAGATGCGGGAAAAGAGCTCGTAGTACTCCAGCCGCAGCGCCTGGATCGCGGCGACCAGCCCTTCCAGTGCGAAGGTGATGGTGTTGCCCACCAGAAATACCACTACGGCCAGCACTGCGCGCCAGTCCGGATGCCACAGGGCGGTGGTGCCCTGCCAGACGATGGACATCAGGGCGGCGTGGGTCAGGCCGAATGCGGCGAGGCGGGTGAAGGACACCAGGTTCGAGGCGAGCTGGATGACGGTGTCCACCAGCTCCACGGAGGCCTGCATGGTGCCGGTGCCGCCGCCTCCTGCCTCAACGAACAGGCCGATGAAGATGAGCACCAGGGCCAGCGCCGCCAGCACCGCCGCTGCGACGACCATGGGCACCCAGCCGGCCACCAGTCCACCGGCGAGCAGGCCAACGGCGAGGAACAGCAAGGCGCCTGCAAGCCCGGTCCGGGCATAGAGGGCATACCCCCACCCGCCCTCGCGGACCCGGTTGATGGTGCCTACCGTGAAGGCCAGCGCCAGCAGTACGGCACCGAAGATCAGGGCGGCGATGAGCAGCGGTATGGGGTTCTCAACCGGTTCCAGCCAGAGCACGGGTATGACGTGGGTGGGCCCGAAGAACTCCCCGTACAGCACACCGAAGAACACTGCGGCCAGTCCGGCGCCGAAGATGAACAGCCAGGTCCGCTGGAAGCGCCGGATCTTCGCGATCCTGCCGGTGCGGACAACCAGTCCGGCAAGCACCAGCAGCAGTCCCTGGCCGGCGTCGCCGAACATCATGCCGAACATGACCACGTACGCCAGCCCGGCCAACCTTGCCGGGTCGACGTCCGCGTACGGCACGGTGGTGTAGGTGTCCACCAGCAGCCGGGAGAGCTTCGGTGCCTGCCGGGTGCGGCGTTCGTTGCCGGTCAGCAGGGTGGGCGGCTGCACTCCGCGCGGTGGTTTCAGGGGCACGACGCCGGCGCCCAGCGGTTTGAGCGCCTGCTGCAGTTCGGGGACCCTGCGTGAGGGCGCCCAGCCAACCAGTCCGGACACGCCACCGTGCTCCACTGCGGCTTCAGTTGCCCGGTCGAGTTCCTCCGGCCCGTTTCCGGGGGTGTACGGAAGCGCAAGTTCGACGGCTGCACTGCGGGCCACCTCCTCGAGAGCCTCCCGCGTGCGGTCGGTCGGTGCGATGACCGCGACGCGGTCCATCCGAACCGGGCTGAGGGTCTCACGCCACTGCATCAAGCACCTCGCTTCCGCCACCCGCGGCCGCGGCGGCCAGCGCTGCGCGGACTCGCCAGGCATCGACGGTGAGTACCGTGACGGCACCGACTGCCACATCCGGTCCCGGCAGGCCGGAGCGCAGCAGCCGGAAGCCGTCCTCCTCGATGCGCGCCATCAGCCCCGCTTCGGCCTTCCAAAGGTCCGCGGCCTCCGCCACGCCGCTGAGCACCGGCCCGGCAGCTGCCGGCAGCGCCGCCCGCAGGGACGCAACGTCCTGCGCTTCCGTCCAGCTCCCGCCAATCAGGGGCTGCAGCAGGGAATTCAAACGGCTCTCCGGCTCGGAACGTGTCCCGGCGTCCGCGCTGGCCTGTCCGCCGGGCAGGACCAGCACGCGGCGTGCCGCCAGCAGCACGGCGCCGGCCGTCATCCAGCTGCGCGTCTGCGGCGCTGCCGCGGCGAGCCGGCGCATCCACACCACGCTCAGGGTGTCGGGCAGGTTACCGGGAGAACCGGGGTCTCCCCAGGGACTGGTGCGGAGCATTGCCGTCAGCTCGGCCAGGCTCCCGGCCCGGGACAGCCGCGGCCACGCCGTGGCCAGCCCGCCCAGCTCAAAGTACTCGGGCAGCGCGATGCCGGGGCGCAGCGGGGTTCCGGTCTCCTCCGCCGCCTCTTCCTCCAGACGGCGGGCCAGCACGGTGATATTTGCCAGCTCGAACGCCGCGCCGGCGGCCCGGACCATCCGTGCACCGGAGACCGGCAGCCAGCCCGCCAGGACGCGCAGCTGCCAGAGCACGCTGCGGCGCGTCGCCTGCTGGGCCGCGGCGAGGTCGGTTTCCGGCCCGGTACCGGAGCCGGAGGCGGTGCGGCTGGAGGTCCCGTTGCTGCCGGCGGCGAGCTCGGGCCCGTACCCGGTTTGCTCAAAGAGCTTCACGGCCTGGCGCAGGGACGGCAGTGCAGCGGCGTCGCGGCAGAGGCCCGCTCCCGCTCTCCTGCGGGCCATGGCCTTGGCACGGACGGTGGCTGCGACCCAGTCGGATCTCATGGTGTGGGCCGGCCGTCCGTGCCGGCATCAGAGTCCCGGCCCCCTGCACCGCCCAGGTAGTCCTGGATGATGGAGCCGGCGATTTCCGCTGCCAGTTCCGGAAGGCGGCTCTGAGCGGCCCTGCTGAGCTGATCGGCGCGCCTGGCAGCCTGGGCTAGGAGTTCCTTCTCCTGGGCTGCGGCCTGATCGAATACCTCCTCTGCTGCCCGTGCACGGACAGCACCGGCGTCCAGCCGGGCCTGGGCCACCTCCGCGTCGGCCTGCTGCCGTGCTTCGGCGAGCATTTTCCGTGCCTGCTCAGCCGCGCCTTCCACCAGGGCCCTGCCCTGGTCAGTGTCCGGCTGGAGCGCCGCGAAGACCGGGAGGAGTTCGGCGTCGGGCCCTTCCTGGTCCGTGGACGGCACTCCTGCAGGCCCGGAGGGACCCGGTGCGCCGACCGGACGGAACCGGTCCAGAATGGTTGGCCGTGCCAAAGCTCATGCACCTCCGGGAATCGGCAGGGAGAGGCTGCTGTCCTGTTCAGTCCAGTACTGTCCGGTCCAGTCCTGTTCAGTCCAGCGGGCGGGCACGGAAAAGCCCGCCGTAAGCTGGGCCGAAAAACGTGTTTGACCCGTTATTCGAGCGTACGGCGGGCTACCGGGGGGGCACAATGGCCGGGAAGCAACTGCCCGGCGCAGAGCTAGTTCCCGTCGGCGGTCTTGGGGACCAGCTTGATGGAAATCGAGTTGATGCAGTAGCGCTGGTCCGTGGGCGTGTTGAAACCCTCGCCTTCGAACAGATGTCCCATGTGGGAGTCGCAGTTCGCGCAGCGGACCTCAATGCGGTCCATGCCCATGCTGCGGTCATGCAGGTAGCGCACCTTGCCTTCCGCGAGCGGTGCGAAGAAGGAAGGCCAGCCGCAGTGGGAGTCGAATTTTTCGTTGCTGGTGAAAAGTTCCGCTCCACAGGCCCGGCAGGCATAGACGCCTTCGGTCTTCGTGTCCCAGTACTCGCCGGTGTAGGGGCGCTCAGTGCCAGCCTTCCGGAGAACCTGGTACTCAGCCGGTGTCAGCTCGCGGCGCCACTCGTCGTCGGACTTCTGGACCGGGAACTGGGTGCCGGTGTCGTTGCTGTTGTTCATTGCCGCCTCACTGTTCATAGTGCTCATGTTTGCTCCAACGTCCGGAGGCGGCCAATAAGTCCCGCCTGGTTTTAGCCCGGACATCGGCGGCCGCTACGAGTCGCCGATGAAGGTGGAGCCGGAGTAGAGATGCAGCACCGGGATGCCCAGCCGGTCCTGGGCCTCGTTGGCCCAGTCCGTGCCGAAGGTATCTTCCACGGCGTGCGGGGTGGTGATCACCACTACCTGCTGGGCCTGGGAGTGTTTGGCTTCCTCAACCACCGCCTCAACCGGGTTCTCGCCGGTCACCCGGCCATCGGCGTCGAACCCCAGCCCGCGCAGCAGGTCCAGGGATTCCGCCAGTTCCTGTTCGGCTGCCTTCACCTCCTGCTTCTGTGACAGGTGGGGCCCGGCAATGCTGCGGTACGCCGCCGCGAAATCCAGCAGGCTGAGGTTATCCAGCACGTCCACCAGCATGTTCCGTCCCGGATCTGCCGGTACCAGGACTTCGAACCGCACCGGATTGTCCTCCGCCAGGTAGCCCAGGTTTCGGGCGTCTGCCTCGTTCAGCGTTTCTTCGGTCAGCACAAGGATCGTTGGGTTCATTCCGCCAGCCTAGCTTTTGGCTGCTCCGGCGTCAGAAGGATTGCCGGGATCGGCGTTTACCTGCCGCGCAGGAAAGCAGGTAACAATAAAGGCATGGTTCTTATCGCTTCCGAAGCAGCCGAATCCGCCCCAGGACTCACACCGCCGTGGGTCAAGTGGACAGCCTTCGGTGCCGGGATGGGTGTTGCCGCCTCCACTGCTGTCCTGGCCGCGACGTCGGGCCTTGCCGTCTACTTCGCCCGGCAGATCGTCACCCCGCGCAAGGAGCGGGACGAGAACCTTGAGATCCTCGCCGTCATCGACTCGCCTCACGGCCTGCAGGTCATCCTCCCCGCGAACGAGGACACCACGGTTCCCGGCACCTACGGCCTGTACTGGAACCGCGGCGCCGGGCACGCCAGGATCGGCGAAATCCGCTCCTACGTGCCCCGGGAGGGCACAGTGCAGCGCGACGTCGAGCAGGTCTACGCCGGTGACATCGCCACTGCCGTGCGGGGATGGTGGTCCGGCGTGACACATCCCACGCCTTCAGCGGCGGGTTTCCCGCAGGAGGACGTGGAGATCGACGTCGAGAACGGAAAGGCGCCGGCCTGGCTGGTGCGCTCGCTGGATGACACCGGAACCTGGGCCATCATGGTCCACGGCAGGGGCGCCCAGCGCACTGAAACCATCCGCGGTCTGGGCGCTGCCCGGAGCGCGGGAATGACCAGCCTCCTGATTTCCTACCGCAACGACGGCGAAGCCCCCTATGCCTCGGACGGCCGGTACGGTCTGGGGCTCACTGAATGGCGCGACGTCGAAGCCGCCATCCGCTACGCGCTCGAAAACGGTGCGCGCGACGTCCTGCTCTTCGGCTGGTCCATGGGCGGTGCCATAGCGCTGCAGACCGCGGACCTTTCTCCGCTGAAGCGGCATATCCGCGCCCTGGTGCTCGATGGTCCGGTGGTGAACTGGGTTGAGGTCCTGGCGCATCATGCCCGGCTCAACCGGATTCCTGCGCAGGTTGGCCGGCTTGGACAGTGGCTGATCTCCAATGCCGCCGGGCGCACCCTGACCGGGCTTGCTGCTCCGCTGGACCTGCGCAGCATGGACTGGGTTTCCCGCGCGGAGGAGATTCGGACTCCGGTTCTGATCGTCCACAGCGAGCGCGACGAGTTTGTTCCCATGGGACCGTCTGCGGACCTGGCGGAGAAGAATCCGGACCTCGTGACGTTCGCCCGCTTCCCTCAGGGCGGGCATACCCGCGAATACAACGTGGACCCCGCACGGTGGGAAGAGGCTGTGACCGGATGGCTCCAGACTGCCCTGGGACGCACCCGCCGTCCGGCCGAGCACCGGTAAGACTCTTTCAGGTCGCCTTCCTCCGGGTTTCCTGCTGCTCATTGTGGGGCCCGTAGCCGGATGCGAGCATGGGGGAAACCGGATTCCGCGCCGGGGTGTCCGGTGTGTTCCGGTACCGCAAGGAGGAACCATGCTTGTAGCCGCATCGGTCTTCGCTCTCATTGCCGCTGCCATCCACGTGTACATCTTTGTGCTTGAGTCCATCCGGTGGACGGCTCCTGCAACTATGGCCCTGTTCCGGATCCCGAACGGTGAGCAGGCGGCCCATACCCAGGCGCTCGCCTACAACCAGGGCTTCTACAACCTTTTCCTCGCTGTTGGTGCGGTCCTTGGTGTCCTGCTGCTGGGTATGGGCAACGTGGCTGTTGGTGCCACCCTGGTGGGGTTTGCTGCTGCGTCCATGATGCTCGCTGGTGCGGTACTGCTGCTGAAGGACTCACGGATGCTCCGTGCGGCACTGATCCAGGCCGTTCCGGCGCTCCTGGCACTGGTATTCCTTGCTGCGGGGCTGTGAGGGGGCGGCGGGTTCCGGTCCGGCGTGAATGCTTTGGGTGGAGAGGCGGACATGCCGCCGTCGCTCCCTGCGAGGCGCCACTGTTCTTGCGTGCCGCCGTCGGCCCGGGTGTAGTTAGCGGTCCCTGAGTGCCGGGGACTTTCTTTCCGCGGCACCACCGGCAACTCCCTCGTGCGTTGGACCGCCGCCGCGTGACTGTCTTTGCGCGCTGCCGTAGGCCCCCGCTCGCCGCCGTCGGACTTTCTGTCCGTGCTAGATTGCGGCCGGCGGGAGATTCCGCCCTGCGTGCTCGTTCCCGGAGCGACGCGGCCGGACCGAGAGGGGTGGTGGGGGTTCCATGGAAGAACGGCTGGTGGGGCGGGCTGGGTTGGCATCGTCCATCGGTTCGAACGGCGTTTCCGGGGCGCAACGCACGTCCGGAGAGCTCCAGCTGGAACGTGCAGCCGATGCTGCCGCCGACGCGTGGCTGCTGCGCTCGGTGGGTGCGGGTGCTGTCCTGGCGCTGCTTTACCAACTTGGCGGTAGTGAGGGATTCGTTCCTGCCTGGGAGCCTCTGAACCTGTGGTGGATTCTGCCGGGGGAGTTGTATCCGCTGCATGTCATTCTGCCCGGTTTGCTTCCGGGATTTCTGGTCTTTGTCGCCTACTTGTTCGTCGCGCGGATGGAGAGCCGGCTGAACCTGCGTCGCCAGCGCGGTGCTCTGGCAATCCTCGTTTTTACAGCTGTTTTTCTGGGGCTTGTGATGGGAAGTATGGCGTTCAGCGGGGTGTATGGTGCGGCGCTTCTGGCCCTGGCGGTTCGCACCCGGGAGACCCTCACTGTGATGACAGGGGTAATGGCTCTGGCCGCTTCGGTGGCCTGTGCGGTCGTTTATCCCAGCTGGGCTGTGTTGCCGGTTCTGGGCTTGACGGCCGGGGCAGCGTTCATTGCCGCACGGCGATTGGGGAGGAAAGCCACGCGGCTCCTAGCCGCGGTCTGAGGGTGGAAGCTGGGCTCTGGGCTCTGGGCTCCGGCAAAGGGCGCATGGCATGAAGCGATTGGCGCCAGCCCGGCCCCTGGCCTGAGTAGCCCTGCACAGGCCATTGTTCCTGCTCGCTTCACTGCCATAAACCCCAGTCTTGATGGGTACGCTCGCCGGCATTAGCAATGCTGGTACGGCGCAGGACCGTCCGCCTACCGTGTGCAGAACTAGGTAGGAGAACCAGTAGTTTTAGCCTTCTGACGAAGAGGAATGCCACATAGACTCGAACACATGTTCGAATCAATCCCGGAAGCCTCCAACAGAATAGGTACCGACACCGTTGGTCTGGTCGAGGCTGACTGGATGGCGTTCGGTGCGGCAGAGGCTGACTGGATGGCGTGCGATGTAGCCCAGATGCCACACAACGCGTGGGAGTTGCTGGGAAGGTTCGAGTTCTCGGAAGACGGACAGGTGGGCCCTGGCTGGGGCGAGAGGCAGCCGAATCCATGTGAGGCGCAACCAGCCGACCCAGGCTTTTCTCCTTATGGAGTAATCCTTCCTTCAGGACTAGGAACCGCTCCAGGGCTAGGAACCGCCATACCGGTTTCGGTTCAGAGCGTCAAATCCTTTTCCAAAGCGCTCGCAGATGCCGACATTGGTGAGACATCCGACCCTGCGCTGGTGGATTTGATGCGGGTTTTGGAGGATTTGAAGTCTGCTGCTGCGGCTGTTCAGGCCCGTGCGGCGGCTGTGTTTGATGCTTCCCAGCGCCGGGCGCAGGCCCGTGCCGGTGTGCCTGCGGATCAGCTCGGGCGCGGTGTCGGCGCGCAGGTCGCCCTGGCACGACGGGACTCACCCCACCGCGGCAGCCGGCATCTGGGCTTCGGCAAGGCCCTGGTCCACGAAATGCCCCACACCCTGGCAGCACTCTCATCCGGTGTCCTCAGCGAATGGCGGGCCACCCTGCTGGTCCGTGAAACCGCGTGCCTGGACCTGGAGGACAGGCACCGGGTCGATCAACTGATCTGCGCCGACCCGTCCGCCCTGGAAGGAATCGGTGACCGCAAGCTGATCGCCCGGCTCCGGTCGATCACCCAGTCCATCGACCCCGCCTCCCAGGTCCGGCGCAACGCCAGGGCCGTATCCGAACGGTACGTTTCCTGCCGTCC
>JBELYP010000006.1:0-66099 GCA_040273995.1 Arthrobacter sp. | reverse complement strand
TTCACGCCGAGGGCGTAGGAAAGGTTATTGATGTCCTCTGACGTGCAGCCGAAGTGGACCAGGGCGGTGAGGTTCTCGATGCCAATCGCGGCCAGCCGGCGGCCAATGTAGTACTCCACGGCCTTCACGTCATGAACGGTGACCTGCTCGATTTCAGCCAGCTCGTTGACGGAGTTTCCGTCGAAGCCGGAAACGATTTCGCGCAGCTGTGCCTGCTGCTCTGCAGACAGCGGGGAGGTGCCCGGGAGTACGGAGTTGGAGGTGAGGTGGATCAGCCACTCAACCTCAACGTGCGTGCGGTCCCGGTTCAGGGCTGCTTCGGAGAGGTAGTCGACCAGCGGTGCGGTGGCGGAGCGGTACCGGCCGTCCAGGGGACCCAAGGCGATTGCGGGGGTCACGGAGGCAAGGGACACGCGGGGTGCGGAAGAAGAATCGGCCATGGCCCAATTCTTCCACGGTCCCGCGCTGCGGCCGATTCGTGACGGTGCGCTGCCCGGTCCGTACCCGGCCGGCCTTCCCGTCAGGAGGAAGGAGGCACGGGCTGGGTCCAGGACCTACCGGCGCGTCCCTGCCAGAGAACCTGCCACCATCGAGACGAGGCTGATGATGATCGAGGCGAAGATCGCCGTCCAGAAGAAGGAGTCGATCTCGAAATGCACCGGCGTGAAACTGGTCAGCCACGCTGTGAGCATCAGCATGGCGGCGTTGATGATCACCGTGAACAGGCCAAGGGTCAGGATGGTTAGCGGCAGTGCAAGCAGCCGGACGATCGGGCGTACCAGGGCATTAACCACGCCAAAGACCAGGCCTATGAAGAGGTAGGCCAGGACGATGTCCAGGGTGCTGTTCCCGGTGGCCGGAGTGCCGGCTTCCCCAACGACGATTCCGGGCAGCGCCCAGGCCGCCACCCAGAGGGCCAGGGCATTGATGAGGATTCTCAGCAGCAGGCGCATGCCCTAATGCTGGCACAGCGGCCGCGGCGCCCCAAGAGCCTGTCCGGTCTGCGCCCGGATTCAGCTGTGCATCACGTCACATAAGCACTTCCAAATCCGGATTAGTCTTAACCCATGACCACTACCGAGAATGACACCAGCGCTGTGGCTGATCCGGCGCCCGGCATTAGTCCGCGCCCGGTGGTTGACCGGCTGCCGCGCTACGCTGCCGGAAAACCGCCCGTGGCTATCGAAGGGCTTCAGAGCTACAAGCTCTCCTCCAATGAGAACCCCTTTCCGCCGCTGCCCTCAGTCCTTGAAGCAATTGCTGCCCACCCGAACGTGCACCGCTACCCCGATCCGCTGGCAACGGCGCTGCGGACGGAACTGGCGTCTTTCCTGAACGTCCCGGCTGAGGACATCGTTACCGGCGGGGGAAGTCTGGGAGCGCTGAACCAGCTTCTGGCTACCTTCGCCGGGCAGGGTGAAGACGGCACCCAGGATGAAGTCATCTATCCATGGCGCTCCTTCGAGGCCTACCCCATTTCGGTGGGGCTCTCCGGCGCCCGCAGTGTCCAGATTCCGCTGCTCTCCGACGGCCGCCATGATCTGGAAGCAATGGCCGCAGCGGTCACCGACCGCACCAAGATGGTCCTGCTGTGCACCCCGAACAACCCCACCGGGCCGGTCCTGAGCACTGAAGAAGTTGAGGGTTTCCTGGCAAACGTTCCCTCAGACGTCATAGTGGTGATTGATGAAGCCTATGAGGACTTCGTCCGGGACCCGAACGCCGTCAACGGCGTGGAGGTTTACCGCCGCCACCAGAATGTTGTAGTTCTGCGGACCTTCTCCAAGGGCGCGGGGCTGGCTGGCCTCCGCGTGGGCTACTCCATCTCCCATCCGCACCTGACACAGTACCTCCGTGTCACCGCCGTCCCGTTTGCCGTGTCACAGATCGCGGAACAAGCGGCTATTGCGTCCCTGAAGCACCACGGCGAACTTGTGGAAAGAATACAAGCGCTGGTCGCCGAACGGACGCGCGTAGTGGAGGGCCTGAAGGCTCTCGACTGGGATATTCCCCAGGCTGAAGGCAACTTCGTTTGGCTTGCCCTAGGGGAGGATACCCCCGAGTTTGCAGTACTTGCAGAGCAGCAGGCGCTGGCAGTCCGCGCTTTCGGGACCGAGGGTATCCGGGTCACCATTGGCGAGGAGGAAGCTAACAGCCGCTTCCTCGCTTTATGTGCAACCTATACAAAAGGGCCCCGGGTTTCCTAGCGTGTCCTAAGTGCTGTCGGGGCCCCCGCCCTCGCTAGGCTGTGGGAAGTAACTTCCACATATATGCCACCACGGGTACATATACCTGCTGCGGCATATTTCTAGCGGGGGCAGGGCCTTGGGTCCGCCCCGGCGAGGAGAGGTATGGCCCTGGAGCACTTGCCCGCCACCGAATTCGATTCGACGGCGCTGAATGAGACGTTGGTGCCTGCCCCCGGCAGCGCGCCGGACGGCATGGTCCAGCTGCTGACCCCGGAAGGGGAGCGCACCGGACACGAGCTGTACGGCCGGTACGCCGAGGACATCGACGGCGAGGCCCTGCGCTCCTTCTACCGGGACATGTTCCTTATCCGCCGGTTCGACACGGAGGCCACCGCCCTGCAGCGCCAGGGCGAACTGGTGATGTGGGTTCCGCTCACCGGCCAGGAAGGCGCCCAGATCGGCTCAGGCCGCGCTCTGGCTGCCCAGGACTACGTCTTTCCGACTTACCGCGAGCACGGCGTCGCCCTGACCCGCGGCCTGAAGCTCTCCGACCTGCTGCGGCGCTTCCGCGGGATCTCACACGGCGGCTGGGATCCGCGGGAATCAAACTTCCATCTCTACACACTTGTGCTGGCCGCCCAGGTTCCGCACGCCGTCGGCTATGCCATGGGCATGGCAAGGGACAGCGCAGCCGATCCAGGTCTCGCCGCCGGTGCCACCGTTGCCTACTTCGGGGACGGCGCCAGCTCCGAGGGCGATGTCCACGAATCCATGGTCTTCGCCGCGTCCTACGACGCTCCGGTGGTCTTCTTCTGCCAGAACAACCACTGGGCGATCTCGGTCCCCACTGAAGTCCAGTCCCGCATTCCGCTGGCAAACCGCGCCCAGGGCTACGGGTTCCCCGGCATCCGGGTGGACGGAAATGATGTCCTGGCCGTGCACGCGGTAACCCGGTGGGCGCTCGAACACGCCCGCAGCGGCAAGGGGCCGGTGCTGATTGAGGCGTTCACCTACCGGATGAGTGCCCACACCACAGCTGATGACCCCACCAAGTACCGGCTGTCCGCCGATGAGCAGGCCTGGATCGGCCGGGACCCGCTGACCCGCCTGGAAAAACACCTCCGCTCCACCGGGGCAGGGGATGACGCCTTCTTCGCTTCCCTTACCGCGGAAGCGGATGAGCTGGCTGCACAGCTGCGCGCTGACGTGCAGGCGATGGAACCGCCGTGGTTCGCCGACTCATTCGCAGATGTCTACGCCGAACCCCACCCGCTTATCGCCGAGGAACTCGCCTTCCACCAGGCGTATGAAGAAGGATTTGCCGACGCGGACGGGTCCGCCGGCGAGAATGACGAAGAGGTTGGCGCATGAGCACCATGACTATGGCCAAGGCCATCAACGCCGGGCTGCGCGCCGGCCTGACCGCAAATCCCAAGGCCCTGCTGATGGGCGAGGACATCGGTGCCCTCGGCGGCGTCTACCGCATCACTGAAGGGCTCCAGGCGGAATTCGGCACGGACCGTGTCATGGATACCCCGCTCGCTGAGTCCGGCATCATCGGCACCGCCATCGGCCTGGCCCTTCGCGGTTACCGCCCGGTCTGCGAAATTCAGTTCGACGGCTTTGTGTTCCCCGGCTTCAACCAGATCACTACCCAGCTGGCCAAGATGCACTCCCGCAGTGAAGGAGCCCTCAGCGCGCCGGTGGTCATCCGGATCCCGTACGGCGGAGGGATCGGCTCAATCGAGCACCACTCGGAGTCACCGGAAGCGCTCTTCGCGCACACCGCGGGGCTGCGCATCCTGGCTCCCTCCAGCCCGCAGGACGGCTACTGGATGATCCAGCAGGCGATGCAGGGCAAGGATCCGGTGATCGTCTTTGAACCCAAGCGCCGCTACTGGCTCAAGGGCGAGGTGAACACCACTGCGCCGTCGGGCGACCCGTACAAAGCCCAGATCCTGCGTGCCGGAACCGACGCCACGATCGTCGCCTACGGGCCGCTGGTGCCGGTGGCCCTGGCCGCTGCCGAAGCGGCCGCCGAAGACGGCCGCAGCATCGAGGTGATCGACCTGCGTTCCATTTCCCCGATCGACTTCGACGCCGTCACCGAGTCGGTACGCCGCACCGGACGCCTGATCGTCACCCATGAAGCTCCCACCTTCGGCGGTATTGGCGGCGAAATCGCCTCCCGCGTAGCCGAGCGCGCGTTCCTGCACCTGGAAGCGCCCGTCCTGCGGGTAGGCGGCTTCCACATGCCCTACCCAGTCGCCGCCGTGGAGGAGCATTACCTGCCGGACATCGACCGGCTGCTCGACGCCCTCGACACCGTCTTCTCCTACTGACAGCCACCCTTCCGCAGCTTCCGCCGCCGGTCCTCCGGCCCACGCCAGATCGAGATGCCATGACTGATAAAACGTTCAAACTGCCCGACGTCGGGGAAGGCCTTACCGAGGCTGAAATCGTTCAGTGGCGGGTTAAGGAAGGTGACACCGTTGCGATCAACGACGTGATCGTTGAAATCGAGACCGCGAAGTCACTTGTGGAACTTCCCTCACCGTTCGCCGGCACGGTCAGCGGGATCCTGGTCGAGGAAGGAGCAACGGTTGAAGTGGGCACCCCCATCTTCCAGGTGAGCCCCGCAGGAGGCGTCGGGAAGCCCGCCCCTGCCAAGGCGGGAAAGAACGCCAAACAGCAGCAGACAACGACGCCGGCAAGCGCCGACGCCGATGCCCCGCCCTCGGCGTCGCTCACCGGCGCAGGTCCGAAGGCCGACGCCGTCCGCCGGCGTCCCCGCCGGAACCGCCCCGTTCCTGCCCGGGAGGCGGCCGCTCCGAAGCAGCCCGAAAACCCAGCCCCGTCAGCGCCGGAACCCACCGCGCCGCGGACCGCCGCCCGGACCGATCCGCGCGGAGCAGCCGTAGCCGCCGCAGGAGCAGCCGTTCAGGACCGCTTCAACCGGCTCGTCCAGCGTGTGCTGGCCAAGCCTCCGGTCCGCAAGGCCGCAAAGGACCTGGGGATCAACCTTGCCGACGTTCCCGCCACCGGTGCCGGCGGAGAGGTGACCAAGCAGGACCTGATCAGCTACCAGGCCCAGCGCGAGTCGGAGGTTGATTCGGCCGATACCTTCTGGTCCTCCTCCAGCCAGCCGCAGGACAGCCGCATTGAGCGTGTCCCGGTGAAGGGCGTCCGCAAGGCCACCGCCAAGGCCATGGTGGACAGTGCCTTCAGCGCACCGCACGTGAGCATTTTCGTGGATGTCGATGCCTCGCGGACCATGGAATTCGTCAAGCGGCTGAAAGCCTCCCGGGACTTCGAGGGCATCAAGGTGTCACCCCTGCTGATCCTGGCCAAGGCCGTTATCTGGGCCGCCGCGCGGAACCCCTCCGTCAACGCCACCTGGGCGGGGGACGAAATCCACGTCAAGCACTTCATGAACCTCGGCATTGCCGCAGCCACGCCGCGGGGCCTGATGGTGCCGAACATCAAGGACGCCCAGGACCTTTCACTCAAGGAACTGGCGGTGGCGCTGAACGAGCTCGCAACCACTGCCCGGGCGGGCAAGACTCCGCCCGCGGACATGCGCGGCGGCACGCTCACCATCACCAACATCGGCGCCCTCGGAATCGACACCGGAACACCGATCATCAACCCCGGTGAAGTGGCGATCGTTGCCTTTGGCACCATCAAGCAGAAGCCCTGGGTGCTCGACGGCGAAGTGATCCCGCGCTGGATCACCACCCTGGGCGGCTCCTTCGACCACCGCGTGGTGGACGGGGACCTTTCAGCCCGCTTTATGGCGGACGTTGCGGCCATTCTGGAGGAACCTGCCCTGCTTCTGGACTAGGCTCGGGAAGGGAACCAATGATCGGAGCAGCATGGCAATGAACCCCGGACCCGGAAACCGCGGCGGCGGACCGCAGATCGACTGGAAACGGACGGTTTGGATCCTCGTCGGAGCCTTTATTGTCTCCAGCCTGCTGATCATCCTGTTCCCGAACCTGGGCATGCTCTGGCGGCTGGCCATCATGGCCCTGCTTTTCGTCATCGTGGTCCCTATTTTTGACCGCCGGCGCCGCAAGTAGGCGTGAGCGGGCAGGTCCGCGCAGGCAGGTCCGCGCAACAGCCGCGCCGGTGCGGCCCTACGCCGTTCCGGCGGCTGCGACTGCACGCCGGATCACCGGTGCCAGCCGCCGAACACCTTCGGCAATGTCCTGTTCCGAGACGGCGCTGAACGCCAGCCGCAGCCTGGAACTGGGCTCATCTTCGGGAGTAAAGGCCGTGCCCGGAATGAAGACCGTCCCGGCGTCGATCGCTTCCGCCAGCAGCGGGTAGGTGTCAACGCCCTCCGGCAGGCTCACCCAGATGAAGAACCCTCCGTCCGGCACCGTCCAGCTGACGCCGTCGGGCATCTGATCCTCGAGTGCGGCCAGCATGGCTGCACAGCGGTCCGCGTAGAGGCGGCGGGAGTCCCGAATGCGTCCCATCCAGTCGTAATCCCGCAGGTAGGCCGCAGTGATCATCTGGGTCAGGGGTGAGGGGCAGAGAACCACTGCCTCGCAGGCCAGGTAGAACCGGCGGAACAGGTGCCGGGGAACCAGCGCCCAGCCCAGGCGCATCCCCGGTGAGAAGATCTTGGAGAAGGACCCCAGATACAGCACGTCTTCGGGGTGCGACGCGCGCAGCGGCGCCAGCGGCTCGCCGTCGAACCGGAGCAGTCCGTAGGGATTGTCCTCCAGCACCAGGATGTTGTTCTCGCGGCAGATCCGCACCACTTCATCCCGCCGGCCTGCGGCAAGCGTGATGCCGCTGGGATTGTTGAAGCTGGGGATCGTATAGAGCATCTTCACGGCTTTGCCGGCGGCGCGCAGCGATTGGATCCGTTCCTCAAGTGCCTCGGGGATCAGCCCCTGGTCATCCATGGCCACGAGCTGGATGTCCACTTCATAGGACTCAAAGGCGTTGAGCGCGCCCACATAAGTAGGATCCTCGCACAGCACTACGTCGCCGGGATTGCAGAAAACCTTGGCGGCCACATCCTGGCCGGACTGGGAGCCGGTGGTGATGACGACGTCGGCCGGATCAGCGTTCAGGATTCCCTCCGCAGCCATGACCTCGCACGCCATTTCGCGCAGCTCCTGGAGGCCCTGGCCGGGACCGTACTGCAGGGCGGCAAGGCCGTGGTCACGGATGATCGAAGCCGTGGTCTCGGCGAGCTCATCCAGCGGCAGCTCCTGCAGGTACGGACTGCCGCCGGCGAGTGAGATGAGTCCCGGCCGGATGGAAATGTCAAAGACGTCCCGAACGGCCGACTGCTTGATATGGAACGCGCGGTCCGAAAGGAGTTCGTAGTGCCGGTGGGCTGAGCCGGTGGCCCGCTCCAGCGCCGCCTGGGCTTCCGGGGTCAGCACCGACCCCGTTGTTTCCTCAAAAGTCATGCCACATCATGGCACTGAAGTTGACTGCCAAGCAACACAAGTTTTCTAGATCCAGCCAGCCTTGTGGGCCTTGATCCCGGCCTGGAAGCGGCTCTCTGCCTTGAGCTCCTCCAGCATCCAGGCGATGTGCCGGCGGCAGGTCCGCACGCTGATTCCCACCCTGCGGGCGATGACCTCATCAGAGTGTCCTGCTGCGAGGCCCGCGAGCACTGAGCGCTGGGTGCTGGTGAGCCCCTGCTTGCCCGGGTCGTCCGCGAGGAAGGGCTCGGCCAGGCTCCACGCGAACTCGAAGAGCTTGGTAAAGAGGCCAATGAGGTTCAGATCCCGGATCACCAGCCCCGCACGGTCATAGGTGTGCAGCTGGCGGGCCACTACGGCCACCTTGTCATCGAAAATGAGGGTTCGCAGCGGCACATAGGGCAGGGTGCGGAACTCACCGCCAGCTTCGCTGATGCGTTCCACCGCCTTGCAGGTAGGCACGTGGTCCCGTGTGCTGGAGTGGTAAAGGGTCTGGCGCTTTACCCCGGCGCGGAGCAGGTCCAGGTCCTTCTGCACGCTCTCTTCCTGGAAGTCTGCGTTAGAGCCGTGCCCCGGCCTGGCAATCAGCACGCTCTCCGACGCTGAACGCCCGTACTCAATCAGGACCCGCTGCACCTGCTCGGGATCCTCCAGGACTTCCACGGAGGCATCCGCAGCTACCTGGCGCCGGGCCTCGGTGAAAGTGGGCACCAGGGCCGCCAGCTCACGCCGCTTCGCGCCGATGCTGGCGCGGAGTTCCAGCATCGCCCGTTCATCCGGATCGACCAGTTCTGCCAGCGCGACGTCGGGGGAAACGGCGGTATAGACAGGGTTCTGCGCGTTCTCGACGAAGAGCAGGCAGCGGGTCTGGAGTTCTTCCACCGCACGGTCAATGGCCCGCGACGTGTAACCAAGTGCGTCCGAGGCCTCTGCGGGGGTCCAGCCCGGGTGAGAGACCGCGTAGCGGTACACGTCAACTGACACCTGATCGAGCAAGTTTTCCTCCTCCAGCTGCGCCGCTGGGAACAGTCCAGGCATGCCCCGTGCGGCAGTGAATGCCGAAAGCTGTCCGTCTCACCGACAATGCGTTCCGGCCCAATTTGGGAACCCGGAGAGAATGACATGACAGCTTAATGCCATTGTCCACCCTCAGTAGCTAGTTCGGTACCCAAAATGCCGGAATCCGCACGTTTTCGGGGCATCACAGGTATCGGACAGAGGGTTCCGGCGTGTCCGAGGGCACCAAACGGACATGACAGGAAGCTGAAATTGCTAACGGTGGACAGGCCGTTCCGGCGCGGGGGAAGCTTTCGGAGTCAAACACGACCGGCTGTGCAACCAGCCGAACTAAAAGAGGGGATACGAACATGAAGAAGGCAACTGCACCGGTTTCCATCAAGAGCTGGGAATGGTTCTAACTTAGGCCCCTCATTTTTGGGGGATGAACCACCAGCAGCACATCTAGACCCGCCCCAGCGGCGGTAACCAGACTTGAACCCGGAGGAAGAACGCCATGAGCCAGCTAACAGCAGTTCGAAACGCCTCGCGAACTAATGCAAGCATTCATTGGTGGACACTATCCATCTATACCGGCGGCTTCGATGTAGCGGACGGCATCATTGGAGAACTGGTTACCCCGCTGGCGGCGCAGGCCCAGCTATGGGGGGCGCAGCGGTGGTTTTACACCCGCTGCTCTGAGCCTGCGAACGCCCACGTGCGAATGAAGGTCCTCGCTCCCCAGGAGACGCTGGACCGCCTCAAGTCGCTCCTGGTGGCTCTTCAGGAACAGGCGAGCGGTGTCATAGGGCACCTGACCGTCACCCACACCTTCGGAGACCCCGCCTCGGACCGGATGGGTCCCGGCGGGATGGAGCAGCAGGACCCGCGGATCGAAGCAGATCTTGCCAAGTACGGCGGAGTTGAAGGGCTGGCTCTGGCGGAAGAGGTCTTCGAGCTGTCCTCAGACCTTGGTACCTGGGCCACTGCCCGGTTTCCGAAGGTGCAGAACCGCTGGGCACTTGGCTCCCTGCTGCTCTTCGATTCCGCACGCAGCATGATGAAGGGGCCGCGTGCCTCCAGCTGGCCGGACCGCCGCCGGCTTTCCTGGGACTACTACTGGGACAGCCATCTGCGCAGCTGCACTGCCGGCTTCGGCCCGCGTGCCGCGAGCGTCCGGCAGGCCATGACGGTCCAGGTGGGCGCGAAGGTCATGCCGACCCACCGGCTGATGGCAGCCACGGCCGCGGAATCGGCCGTGGAGAACTGGCGGCGCCGCTGGTTCCGCACGATGGATACCTACCTCTACCGTGCAGACAAGGCACGCGTGAGCCGCAGCGCACAGCATCTGACGGTCTACCAGGCACACATGCTTCTCAACCGGCTAGGGCTCTCCCTCCGCGAGGAAGCAGCCATGGGGCTGTATGCACGGACGTGGAGCACGGAGCGTGAAGCCATGCTTCTGGATAAGCACTAACTTTCCCGGATGGACCGGGGGGAGTCAGCACGGAGTAAGGAGGCGGTCACGGTGTCGCAACGGAATGAAGTAGTTCTGGCTGCCGATGACAAGGACCTGGGTACGGTCCTGGGCTGCGACGAGGGAACTGTCGAGGACATGCGCGGCATGGGCTACGTCGAATCACGCGGAGAGCTCTGGAGCGTAGGGCCCGCCAGGGATTACCTGAGGGACGCCGCCTGGGCCGACTGCCTGTGGGAGTAGCCGCGGCACTGCGGTGAACGGCCCGGCCAGAGCTGCCGGGACCAAGAATGTCCGTCAGGACGCCAAGGCCCGCTGAAAGGCGCGGCGTCCCGGACGGCAGGGGGCATTGTCCCCACGAAGGACGGATCTGCCTGTGTTCCCCCCTACAGGCGGGTCCGTCCTTTGCGTTGCCGGCCGCGCTGCAAGCCCTTTGCGCAGGAGCGGGCCAGGCCGTAGGGTCGTATGTTAAGTACCCTTACTATTTATCGGTACGCTCGTCTTGGAGCTGCGCCCCGGTGCAGCAATAAGTTCCATCAGATGGAGGCCACATGTCAGATCAGACATCAGCCAACGGACTTCCTATTCCAGGAGCCCCTGCCCCGCAGGAACCCTCACTCGCCGAACCGACGGAGCCGCACGAACCGCTGCCCCCGAAGCCGGACCAGGACGGCCCGGAGACGGTCTCTCCCACCGGAGTGCCCACCGGAGCACCCAAGACCTCCAACGCGCAGTCCGGGCGTTACCTGACGACGGCGCAGGGCGCACGGCTGCGGGACACGGACCACTCCCTCAAGGCCGGCCCCCGCGGACCCGTCCTCCTCCAGGACCACCACCTGCGCGAGAAGATCACGCACTTCGACCATGAGCGCATTCCCGAGCGTGTGGTCCACGCACGCGGTGCGGCCGCTCACGGCGTCTTCGTGGCGAACGGTGCTGCCGAAGGCATAACCCGGGCGAGTTTCCTGGCCCGCGACGCCCAGACGCCCGTCTTCGTCCGATTCTCCACCGTGCTGGGTTCGCGCGGATCGGCAGACACCGTGCGGGACACCCGCGGCTTCGCCACCAAGTTCTACACCGATGAGGGAACGTTTGACCTGGTGGGGAACAACATTCCAGTGTTCTTTATCCAGGACGCAATCAAGTTCCCGGATGTGATTCATGCCGGGAAGCCGCACCCGGACCGGGAAATCCCCCAGGCACAGAGTGCACACGACACCTTCTGGGACTTTGTCTCGCTCCACACCGAAGCACAGCACCACACCATGTGGAACATGACGGACCGCGGCATCCCGCGCTCCTACCGCACCATGGAGGGCTTCGGGGTCCATACCTTCCGCGTAGTCAACGCCAAGGGCGAGACGTCCCTGGTGAAGTTCCACTGGAAGCCCCGCCTTGGCGTGCATTCCCTGGTCTGGGAAGAAGCGCAGATCATCAACGGCATGGACCCCGACTACCACCGCCGGGACCTGGCAGACGCCATCGAAGCCGGTGCCTATCCGGAATGGGACCTGGGCGTGCAGGTCTTCCCGGACACCGAGGATGAGATGTTCGAGGGCATCGACCTGCTGGATCCCACCAAGATCGTGCCCGAGGAACTGGCTCCGGTGCAGATCATCGGCACCATGACGCTGAACCGGAACGTCACCAACTTCTTCGCCGAAACCGAGCAGGTGGCCTTTCACCCCGGCCACCTGGTCCCGGGAATCGACGTCACCAACGATCCGCTGCTCCAGGGCCGGCTGTTCTCCTACATCGACACCCAGCTCACCCGCCTCGGCGGACCCAACTTCGCGCAGATCCCCATCAACCGGCCCCACGCGCCGGTGAACGACATGCTCCGCGACGGCTTCCACCAGGATGCCGTGCACAGCGGAGTGGCTCCCTACCAGCCCAATTCGCTGGACGGCGGCTGCCCCTTCCTCGCCGGAGCGGACATGGGAGCCTTCATCGATGTGCCGGCGCCGGTGGCCAAGTCCCGCAAGGTCCGGGAGAACCCGGCCACGTTTGGCGATCACTACAGCCAGCCGCGGCAGTTCTTCCGTTCGCTGACCCCGGTGGAACAGGACCACGTGATCCAGGCCTACACGTTCGAACTCGGCAAGTGCTACGAGGAGAACATCAAGGTCCGCCAGCTCCAGGCGCTCGCGAACATTGACGAACGGCTGTGCGCCGAAGTGGCAGCAGGCCTCGGCCTGCCTGCACCGGCTCCGTCGCTGAAGGTCGAAGACACCGAGCCGAGCCCTGCCCTCCAGCAGGTAGGAGGCACCTGGCCGGTGGATGGCCGGATTGTGGGCATCCTCGCCGACGGCAGCACGGACCTCGCGGCCCTGGCCCGGATTCGTGCCGCAGTTGATGCGGCAGACATGGTTCCGCTCGTCATCGCCCCGCAGGGCGGGATGCTGGGCGGCCAGATTCCGGTCCAGCGCACGTACCTGACCGCGCGCTCAACGGAATTCGACGCCGTAATCGTCGCCGGTTCTGGCGAATACGGCATCGATGCAGTGGACAGCCTGGACGCTAAGGCAGGGAACCCGTCCGGGCACCCCGCGGTCGACCCGCGGGTGGCCATCCTGCTCACGGAGGCCTACCGCCACTCGAAGGCGCTCGGTGCCTGGGGCAGCGGCGCCGGTGTGCTGGGAGCGTCCGGGATTCCCCAGGAGGCACCGGGCATCCTGGTTGAATCCCCGGATGAGCTGGTGCCCGGCCTGGTTACCCTGCTCGGCCAGCACCGCGTGTGGGAGCGGTTCCCGGTGTCAGCCGCATAGCAGCTGGCATCAACTGACCTGACGAGACGGCGGGCCCGGAACAGCAGTGCTGTTCCGGGCCCGCCGCCGTCTGTCCGCCCTACGCCCGCTCCGGACTGCCCTCGTCCTCCAGCGTGCGAATCAGCGTGTAGAGGGCCTGTCGGAGCTCAGTTTCCCCGGCGCGGGCGTCACAGTTCTTCCGGACCACGGCTAGGTGTTCCACCATCGCTGTTCCGGAGGCGGTCCGCGTCCAGCGTCCGGGACGGCGGGACCGTGCGTACCCTGCCTGGTGCAGCGATGCCAGGGCAAAGGAAGCCTCCTCGAGGCTCAGCCGTGTCCGCTGGGCCACGCGTGCCGAGGGCATCCCCGGGGCAGAGAGCTCTTTCAGGACTCTTACGGAGTTCTCGTTCAGAGACAGGTCTGCGAGGAACATCCTCGAGGCTTCGGCAGAAAGGTGGGCAGCTGCGCCCAGCAGCAGGGCAAGTCCTCCGGGTAGCGGAGGCGTTGACTCATTGCCCAACGCGCCACCCGGGAGGAGACCAGCCGGCGGGTACTTCGTGCCCGGCGAAAGTTTCGCACGCGGAACATGTATAGCTCACGACGCCGGGATCGTTTCCGGCTGGAGCTGTGTAGAACTCGTAGATCAGGTAATCGTCAACGCCGCAATGGTGGCAGATCGGCAGGTGCGCCGGCAGGCCCATCTATAACTCCGTAAGGGTGTGCAGAAGCCATGGCCGCGTCTTGACCGTATCCGGATATCGTAGTATCTAAGCTCTGACCCGACAATCGTGGGCGCACACTGCGGTTCACCGGGGCTGGAAAAAGGAACAGTGCACCATGGACGACCTGAGGACTGCGACTGCCACCGCAGCACAGCTGCAGGACCTGCTGATACATCATGAGGACGTGCTGGAGTTCCTCCAGCAGCTCGCGAGGCTCAGCGCCTCGTCCCTGTCTTCGCGGGGAACTGTGTACTGCGGCATCACCCTTCAGCGTTCGCGCGGGCACAGCTACACGGTCGCTTCCAGCGAAAGCGCCGCGCTGGAAATGGATGAAATGCAGTACGCCTTCGACGACGGTCCGTGTCTCCACGCGCTCCGGGTCCATGAAGCAGTGGATGTGCCGGACACCTCCGCCGATGAGCGCTGGCCGGAATACATGCAGCACGTCATGACCCAGGGCATGCGGTCCATCTACGCGGTGCCGCTGACGCTAGAGGGGCACGCGCGCGCGGCACTGAACCTGTACTCCCGCTCCGCCAACACCTTCGATGACGATTTCAAGCGGGTTGCACGCACCTACGCCCAGGAAGCCTCGCTGGCCCTGCGGCTGGCGGTGAGGATGTCCCAGCGTGCGTCCACCGTGGATGACCTGCAGAGTGTGCTGCAGTCACGGACGGACATTGACCTGGCCATTGGCATCATCATGGGCCAGAACCGCTGTACCCAGAGCGAGGCCTTCGAAACGCTCAAGCGTGCCTCCAACAGCCGGAACCTCAAACTGAAGGTGCTGGCCGGTGAAATCGTGGCCAAGCTCAACGGGTCACCCGCACAAACACACTTCCAGGCGTCATGACCGCCGAACGCCGGGAAACCGGCAGCGGCCGCCGCCTCCGGACCGTCCTGTTCGGTTACGGGCTCGGCGGCAGGGTCTTCCATGCTCCGCTGTTGGCAGCGGATCCACGGTACTCGCTGGACGTGATCGTTACCTCTGACCCGGCACGCGCTGCAGCCGCCCGAGCCGCGTACCCGGCCGCCGCCGTCGTGCCTTCCGCCGAGGCCGCGCTGGATCTGGCCGCAGACCTGGATCTGGCCGTCATCAGCACCCCGCCCGCAACGCACGCACCGCTGGGCCTGGCGGTGCTGGAAGCAGGGCTTGGTGCCGTCGTGGACAAACCCTTCGCGCATTCACCAGAGGCCGCGCGCGGCATGATGGATGCGGCTGCCGCGGCAGGCCAGGTGCTGACCGTCTTCCAGAACCGGCGCTGGGACGGAGATTTCCTGACGCTCAAGGGGCTGCTTGAACGCGGCGAGCTGGGGACGGTTACCCGTTTCGAGTCGCGGATGGAATCATTCAAGCCTGCCGTTGCCAAGGCCTGGAAACGCCAGGCCGGAGCGGACGACGGCGGCGGGATCCTCTTCGATCTCGGCCCGCACCTGATCGACCAGGCACTGCAGCTCTTTGGGCCGGCCGAACCGGTCTATGCCGAAGTGCGGGCGAGGCGCCAGAACGGCGGGCCGGACGATGACGTCTTTGCGGTGCTCAAGCATGACTCGGGCGTGCTGTCCCACCTGACGATGAATTCGCTGGCTCCGCAGACGGGTCAGCGGTTCCGGGTAACCGGCTCCAACGCGGCCTGGGTGAAGCGCGGCACGGATCCCCAGGAAGCGCAGCTGGACGCCGGGATGCGGCCGGGAGATCCTGGGTTCGGTGCCGAGGACGTGGCTGCCTGGGGGCTGCTGGGAACGGACCGCTCCAGCACGGCGGTGCCCACCGAAGCAGGGCGATACCAGGATTTCTACGCGGGTCTGGCCGCTGCCGTCCTGGACGGGCAGGAACTGCCGGTTGGCCCGGCCCAGTCCCTGCGCGGGCTGGAAATTATACGGCAGATCCACAGCGGAATCTGAGTTGGCGGCTGCGGGCCGCGTAACGCCCGGCATGGGCGCGACCAAAATCACGATGTGGTGATTCTCTCGTTTAGCATTTGAGGAATGCACCTCAAAGACCGGATCGAAGATTCCACCCTGAGCCGGCGGCAAGTCGGAATCATTGCAATTTGTACAGCTCTCTACATGATCGACGGTTTCGACGTTCTGGTCATGGCGTTCAGCGCCTCCGCGGTGTCAGCGGAGTGGGACCTCAACGGCGCCCAGCTGGGTTTCCTGCTTAGCGCGGCCCTGGTCGGCATGGCTGTGGGCTCCATTTTCGTCTCCACCGTCGCGGACATCATCGGCCGCCAGAAGACCCTGCTGATCGGCGTCTGCGTCGTCGCGGCGGGCATGTTCGCCTCTGCCTTCGCTCCGTCCTACGAGGTCCTGCTGGTCCTGCGCCTGATCACCGGCGTCGCGATCGGCACCCTGCAGGCAACTATCAACGTCTTCGCCTCGGAATTTTCCAACGCCAAGCGCCGCTCGACGGCGCTGGCAATCGTGAGCATCGGCCAGCCCGTCGGCGGCGTGCTGGGCGGCCTGGTGACGGGCGTGCTGATCGCCTCCTTCGGCTGGCGTTCTGCCTTCCTGTTCGGCGGCATTGCCACCCTCATCATGATTCCCCTGGTGCTCAAGGTGCTGCCGGAATCCATCGACTACCTCTCCGTGCGCCGCCCGGCGGGCGCGCTGGAACGCATCAACAAGACCCTGCGCAGCATTGGCCAGGAGCCGGTGGCGGAACTGCCCGAACCCGCACCGCGCGGCGAGAAGAAGTCCCGATTCGCGGACGTGCTCACCGGGGTCAACGCCCGCCGCACCATCCTGCTCTCGCTGGCGTACTTCATCCTGATGGCCAGCTTCTACTTCGCCAATTCCTGGACTCCCAAACTGATCACGGCCAGCGGATTCAGTGCCCAGGACGGCATCAACGCCGGCGTACTCTTCAGCGTCGGTGCCATCACCGGCGCAGTGGTGCTGGGTGTCTTTGGCGCCCGCTATGACATGCGGCGCGTGCTCGCGGTCTTCTTTGTGATCGGTGCCGCCACCTTCGTGGTGTTCGCCAACTCCACCGAAGGGTCCCTGGGTCTGGCGCTGTTTGCGGCCGCTCTCGTCGGCTTTGGGTCCAACGCGCCGATCGCAGGCATGCTGGCCATCAGCCCCACGTACTACGACTCCGAAGTCCGCGGCACCGCCCTGGGCCTGGTGATCGGCATGGGCCGCGTGGGAGCGATTGTCTCCCCGATCCTGGCCGGCGGACTGATCGACGGCGGCTGGACGCCCGGGGACCTGTACTTCCTCTTCGTCATCCCGATGGCCCTAGGGGCCGTTGTCATCTCGCTGCTCGGCGCTCCCGTGCTGCGCGGTGCGGCGGCCAAGGTTCCGGTTTCCCACTAGAAACTCTCCCCAGAACGGTGAAAGGCCGGCAGGCCCGAGGGCTGCCGGCCTTTCTGCTGTCGAGCCGGACTAGGGTGCGACCAGTTCCTTCCAGCCCTCCGCGAGAGCCAGGCCATGTGCATCGGATACCGAGTGGTGCGTTACGGAACCATTGGCGATGTTCAGTCCGCGGGCCAGCGCCGGGGATTCCTCGAACGCCACACGGACGCCCTTGTCCGCCAGGGCGACGGCGTAGGGCAGCGTCACGTTGGTCAGAGCGTAAGTGGAGGTGTTGGGAACCGCCCCTGGCATGTTAGCTACGCAGTAGAACAGCGAACCATGGACCCGGAACGTGGGATCTTCGTGGGTGGTGGGGCGGCTGTCCTCGAAGCACCCACCCTGGTCCACCGCAATGTCCACCAGGACGGAGCCGGGCTTCATCCTGGCCACCATGTCATTGGTCACCAGTTTCGGAGCGCGGGCGCCGGGCACCAGGACGGAGCCGATCACCAGGTCCGCGTCCAGCAGAGCGCGCTCGATCTCGAAGGCGTTGGAGGCCACCGTCTTGATGCGTCCGGCGTACTGTGCATCGAGTTCCCGCAGCCGGTTGATATTGATGTCCAGGACGGTAACGTCCGCATGCGCCCCCACGGCCATGGCGACGGCGTTGGTCCCGGCCACGCCGGCCCCGAGGACAACTACCTTGGCCGGCCGAACGCCCGGAACACCGCCGAGCAGCAGGCCCGGCCCGCCGGCCGGTGCCATCATGCACTGGGCACCCACCTGGACGGCAAGGCGTCCGGCAACCTCGGACATCGGGGCCAGCAGCGGCAGCGCGCGCCCTTCCTGCACGGTTTCGTAGGCAATGGCCGTGACACCCGAATCCAGCAGCGCACGGGTGAGTTCCTCGGTAGCTGCCAGGTGCAGATACGTGAAGAGGATCAGGCCGGGACGGAAGTACTGGTACTCCGAGGTGATCGGCTCCTTCACCTTGAGGATCATGTCCGCGCGCTTCCAGACGTCTGCGGCTGCGTGAACCATGTCCGCGCCGGCCGTCGCATATTCCTCGTCGGTAATATTCGATCCGGCGCCGGCGCCGGCCTCTACCAGGACGGTGTGTCCGCGGGTGGTAAGTTCATGGACACCGGAGGCCGTAATGGCCACCCGGTATTCGTTGTTCTTGATTTCTTTGGGGATACCGATAATCACGTTTTGCTCCGGTCAAAAAGTATGGACGTACGAGTGGAACCAAGCTGGAACCAATTACTGTGAGCAGGTGTGCGGAGCCGCACTTCGGCGGTGCTCCTAGGTATCAGTCCCCCCTGGAGTACCGTTCCCGCCCTGGGCCGCAGCCTTCGCGGCACGCTGCTCGCGCTGGGATGCAAGCCAGGCCTCGACGTCGGACATCCTGATCCGGCGGTGCGTGCCCCGGTATTCCACCGGAATGACACCTGCATCGGTCAGGTTGCGCAGGTAGGTGTGGGAAATCCCGGCCGCTGCAGCGGCCTGGGAGGTGGTGAGCAGCGGGTTGTGGGTACGGGATTCATCCGTGCCGCCGGTTTCAGGCTGCACTGCCTCAGTGACGCTCACGGCCGAGCCCGTGGCGAGCCGTCCGAGCAGGTCCAGCACCGCGTCGCGGGCTGCCGGCGGCAGCCGCAGCGCCGTGCCGTCAACAAACACCGTGACGTCCCCGGACGAGAGTGCCCGGTTCAGTGCCGCGGCATCCTTGCCGGTCAGCGCGGGGTAGGTCCTGCTCTGTTGGCTCATGGATCACATCTTGCCAAATGAAACGGGCCGGAAACATGATCTCGCGTCACAGAACTGCACGCCGCGTCGCCTGGTGGTTCCTTGGCCCGGGGGCCGTGCCGTGCTGGAATGGGTGGCAGCCGGTGCCGGGCACGGCACAAACCGCGGATTCAAAGGGGAATCATGAGCAGCCGCACCATACATGGAGCCGTCCTGGAACGCAGCGGAGCCGAGCGTCCCTACGCTTCCAGCCGCCCCCTGCGCGTGGCGGAACTTGAACTTGAGGGCCCGGGCCCCGGAGAGGTGCTGGTCCGCATTGAAGCGGCAGGGGTCTGCCACTCGGACCTTTCGGTGGTGAACGGCAGCCGGATCCGTCCGCTGCCGATGCTGCTTGGTCATGAGGCCGCCGGCCGGATTGAAGAAGTTGGACCGGATGTAACTGGTTTTACGGAGGGCCAGCGGGTAGTGATGGCGTTCCTGCCGCGCTGCGGTCAGTGCGCCGCGTGCCGGACCAACGGAAAGATGCCCTGCACCCCGGGCAGCGCGGCGAACAATGCGGGCACCCTGCTCGGCGGCGGTATCCGCCTCAGCCGGAACGGGGAGCCCGTACTGCACCATCTGGGCGTGTCCGCGTTCGCGACCCACGCCGTCGTCAATCACCGGTCGGTCGTTGCGGTGGGGGATGACGTGCCGCCTGCTGTTGCCGCCCTGCTCGGCTGCGCGGTACTGACCGGCGCCGGTGCCGTGCTGAATGCAGCCCCGCCCGGTCCCGCGGATGACGTTGCGGTGGTGGGGCTGGGTGGCGTGGGCATGGCGGCGCTGCTGGCCGCGAGGGCCGCTGGGGCGCAGAGTGTGATCGGCATTGACGCGCTGCCGGAGAAGCTGAAACGTGCCCTGGAGCTGGGGGCAGACGCCGTCTACACGCCCGAGCAGGCCGCCGACGCCGGTATCCGGGCGGCGCTGGCGGTGGAGGCAGCGGGTCATCCGCGTGCGTTCGAAACCGCCGTCCGGCTCACCGCGCCCGGCGGAACAACCGTGACCGTGGGGCTGCCTGCCCCGGACCAGCAGGCAGAGGTGACTCCGCTGACCCTCACGGCGGAGGCCCGGACCATCATAGGCAGCTACCTTGGCTCGGCCGTGCCGTCCCGTGACATCCCGCTGTATGCGGACCTCTGGCGGCAGGGAAAGCTGCCGGTCGAAGAACTGGTCTCTGCCGAAGTTGCCCTCGAGGACATCAACGAGGCCATGGACACCCTGGCGGACGGCCAGGCCATCCGCCAGGTCATCCACTTCGACTGACCGGAAAGCGCGCCGGATTGGACCGGAACCCCAGACGGGCCGGGTAAGGCGGCTGGGGCTGGAACCTCATACCGCCGCCCGGACCGGGTGAGGCCGGACCGGACCCTCATAGCGCCGGACGGGCCGGGTTAGGCGGCTTTAATACTCCGCAGCGAGCTCTGCGAGCGAAGGAGTTTCGTTGCCGCCGTTCCGGCCCGCCCGGCGCGTGCCCGGTGCGTGCCCGGGCGACCGCGCGTGCCCGCCCGGCCGAACCTAGTCCACCAGCTCGTATGCCGGCAGCGTCAGGAAGTCCACGTAGTCCTCGGCGAGGCTGATCCGGCCTATCAGCTCACTGGCCGGGGCGTAGTAGCGGTTGAACTTGTCCTCATCCACTTCACCGCGCAGCCGCTCGGTTTCCTCCGCCAGCAGGCGCTTGACCAGGTCCTCGGTGACAGTCTCCCCGGTGTCCTCCAGCGTGACGCCGTTGCGGACCTGCTGCCAGACCTGGGAGCGGGAGATCTCCGCGGTAGCGGCGTCTTCCATCAGGTTGTGGATAGCCACCGCGCCGTTGCCGGAGAGCCAGACGGCGGTGTAGGCCACGGCAACGTAGAGGTTCGAACGCAGGCCGGCTTCGGTGATGGAGCCTTCCGCCGTGGTGACATCGAGCAGGTCCTTCGCGCTGACGTTCACGTCCTCGCGGAGCTTGTCCACCTGGTTGGGCTTGTCCCCGAGCACCGAGTCGAACACCTCTCGGCAGGTCTGAACCATGTCCGGATGCGCCACCCACGAACCGTCGAACCCGTCATTGGCTTCACGGGACTTGTCCGCGGTGACCTTCTCGAAGGCCTTCGCGGTGATTTCCGGTTCGCGGCGGTTGGGGATGAAGGCTGCCATGCCGCCCATCGCAAAAGCTCCGCGCCGGTGGCAGGTCTTCACCAGCAGCTCCGTGTAGGCGCGCATAAACGGAGCTGTCATAGCGACGTCGGCGCGGTCTGGCAGCAGGAAATCCTTGCCGGAGTCGCGGAACACCTTGATCATGCTGAAGAGGTAGTCCCAGCGCCCGGCGTTCAGTCCGGCGGCATGGTCGCGCAGCTCGTAGAGGATTTCCTCCATCTCGAACGCGGCAGGAATCGTCTCGATCAGAACAGTGGCGCGGACGGAACCGTGCGGGACGCCCACATAGTCCTGGGCGAAGACAAAAACGTCGTTCCACAGCCGGGCCTCCAGATGGCTCTCCATCTTGGGCAGGTAGTAGTAGGGGCCCTGGCCGTTCTCCAGCAGCTGCTTCGCGTTGTGGAAGAAGTGCAGGCCGAAGTCCACCAGCGCGCCCACGGCCGGCTCACCGTCGATCAGCACGTGTTTCTCGGGCAGGTGCCAGCCGCGCGGGCGCATGACGACGACGGCGAGCGGCGCGTCGGTGCGCAGCGCGTACTCCTTGCCGTCCGGGGAAGTGAAGGAAAGATCTCCGCGGGCAGCACGGTAGAGGTTGTACTCGGCATCCACCACGTTGTGCCAGGTTGGGGTGGACGCATCCTCCAGGTCCGCGAGCCATACCTTGGCCCCGGAGTTCAGGGCGTTGATGGCCATCTTGGCGGGGGAAGCCGGGCCCGTCATTTCCACCCGCCGGTCCGTCAGGGCGGGCGGGGCCGGGGCAACGCTCCAGTCCCCTTCCCGGATACTGGAGGTTTCCGGCAGGAAGTCCAGGGACTCTCCTGCGGCTACAGCCTCCCGGCGCGCGGCGCGGGCAGCGAGCAGGTCATTCCGTGTGGTGGCGAAACGGTGGTGGAGTTCTTCGATGAACGCCAGTGCCTCGGGGGTCAGGATAGTCCCGGCGCCCTCGGCCGGGTTCGGATCGGTTACTTCAATGGCCATGGTTTCTCCTCTCGCGGGCGGAGCTCATGCCGCCTGCGTCGTCGAAATGCAGCGTTGCCCTGAAACGTACGGGGCGAACGGCAGGGTGTAAACCCGCCGGTTTACGCAGTTTCAGCTCCGTGTCCGCTCACGGAATGAACGAACCCTCGCCTAAACGAAAACTTATTTCCGTATCGTGAACATTATTGGCTGGGGTGAGGTAGAGCAAGGTCAGCGGCGGGCTACGGCGGACACGGCGGCACGGTTACTGAAGATTTGCCGCCCGGGCCGGAGAAAAGTTCCGTGGGGAGTGACGTTCTTCCACCGCGGCGCCCTTAATGGAAGGTATGGCGATCCCTCCCCGGGATCCCCCTTTTCAGGAGATGAGTGCCATGGCAGATTCCGCCAAGAATCCTGGACAACCAACCGCATCCGCGGCGGTCACCGGGGAAAGCGAGGACAGGGACAGCGGCCTCGCGCAGCACCGGCCCTCCGGCCCCCTGCATACCCCGCGCGGAGACACCACCATTGAGGAAACCGTGGTGCAGAAACTGGCGGGCATCGCAACCCGCGAAGTCCCGGGCGTACACGCCATGGGAAATGCGGCCCGCCGTGCCTTCAGTGCGGTCGCCGAACGCATCCCCGGTTCCCAGACGAACTACGGCAACGGCGTGAGTGTGGAGAAAGGCGAGCGGCAGGCGGCTGTGGACGTCAGCGTGATTGTGGAGTACGGCTACTCGATTGTTGAAGTCAGCCAGGCCATCCGCACCAATGTGATCCGTTCCGTGGAGAACGCCACCGGGCTGGAAGTCCTGGAAGTCAACGTGAACGTCACCGACGTCCACCTCCCGGACGACGACAGCGACGACGACGGCCAGTCGCAGAAGAAGTCATCCGGACGGCTGGAGTAGGGCAAGGGCTTAGCCCAGCAGCCGCCGGGCCTAAGCCGCAACGCAGGAATTCGTCCTAAGGAGAGCACCGATGAACGCAACAAGATGGTGCCTGGTAGTAGGTCTGGTTTTGGGTATTGTGCTGGCCTTCGGGGGGTGGTTCGCCTTCCTCGTCACGGTCCTCTTCGGCCTGATCGGCCTGCTGGTGGGTCTGGTGGCTGACGGCAAGCTGGACATGGCAGGCCTCTTTGGCCGTGCCGCGAGCCGATGACCACCACTGAAGTGAGCGCAGTACGCCGCCCGCGGCTGGCCGTCGAAGACCGGGGCAGCACTTCGATGTCCCGGAAGGTCCTGGAGAAGATCGCCAGCCAGGTGGCACTGGATGAAACCGAGGCCGGGGGCTCCTCCGGCGGGTTTCTGGGCCTGGGATCGCGGGCGGATTTCTCCGCCCGTCCCGAGGCTTCAGTGGAGCTGGCCGGCAACATCGCCAGCCTGCGGGTCACCGTGGGGCTGCCCTATCCGGTTCCGCTGCGCCGGGCCACCCATGAGCTGCGCGAGCGGATCGCCGGACGGGTCACCGAGCTGACCGGGGTGCAGGTGCGGCAGGTGGACATCACCGTGGCATGGCTGCGGCCCCGGCCGGCCTCGACCGGACGGCGGAAACTGCTGTGAGCGCCGAATCGCCGCCGGTGGCCCTCCGCCCGCGGCCCAGCCGCTCCGTGCCCGCCACCATCTGCGCCGTCGTGCTCCTGGCACTGGGGGCAGCCGCCGTTGTGGCGGCGCTGCTTCGGCTGACCTCGGGTACCTGGCCGGAAGCGGTCACGGCGCCGGTGCAGTGGCTGGCCGACTCAGCCTGGAACAGTCCCGGAGTCTGGGCGCTGGGCATCGCGCTCGCCGTGGCCGGCCTGGTGCTGCTGCTGGCCGGCATCATTCCCGGCCGCTTCCATGACCTGACGGTCCGTTTTCCCGCCACCGGGGACGCGGGAGCGGAGGCGGCAACACTTGATGAACCCTCTGCCGTGATGTCCCGCCGCGCCGTGGCGCAGCTGGCGGCTGCCACATGTGAACACATCGACGGAGTTTCCTCTGCCTCGGCAACTGCCACAGACCGTGACGTACGGGTCTCGGTCACCACCGCCCTGCATGACACCCGGGACCTGGAGCGGTGGGTCGGCGACGGGGTGCATTCACGCCTGGCGGCCTCCGGCCTGGATCCCGTCCCGCGGGTCCGGGTTTCCATCCGCTCACGGGACTGACCCCGGAGTAACGGGAAGGACACAGCATGCGACACCATGCAGGAGCCATGAACCGGACGTGGCTAATCATCATCGGAGTCCTCCTGCTGGCTGCAGGAACAGCCTCGATCCTCTTCTCTACGGGACTCATGGACCAGCTCTCCGGGGGCAGCCTCGCCGGCGCAGAGGATCCGGTCCTCACGGACGGTCCCGGAGTGCTGGAAACTGTCCCGGCTGCTGCCGTGCTGATCGGCGGCCTCATCCTGGGACTGCTGGGCCTGTGGTGGATGCTGGCTGAGGTTCCGCGCCGCAGGACCGCTGCCACCTACCGCCTCCATGAGGATGCTGCGCGCGGAATCACCCGGTGTGATCCGGCGGTGCTGGCTGCGGCGGTGGAGGACGACGCCGGGTCGCTGCCCGGCGTGGTCAGCAGCACGGCGCTGCTGCGCGGAACCGCGGAGTCCCCGGACCTCGCCATGCGCCTGACGCTGAATGAGCGGGCGGATGTTCAGGAGGCGCTGCGCCGGGTCCGCACCGACGTACTGGCAAACCTCAGCCGAGCCCTGGAAGTTCCGCTGCACACGGCCGGAATTTCGCTGGACGTCAGCAGGCGTCCGGCGCAGCTCGGGAACACGGTAGAGTCCACCGGTACCGTCGTCTACTGAGTTGCCAAATCGTTATTCACCGGACCGGCTGATCTCCCCGTCCACGGTGTTCCACGGCGGGGGTGCACGGTAGCCTGAACGGCACTTCGGCCTTACCTGGTGACGGACGGGTTTACGACCATGGTGCAGCATTATCGGGAGGCGCTGCCTCCGAACGACTATCCCATCTGTGTCACGTGCGGGACCCAGTACGGTGAACCTCGCGCTGACTGTCCGGTGTGCCTGGACGAACGGCAGTACGTGCCGCTCACCGGTCAGGCCTGGACCTCCCTGTCCCGCCTGCGCTCCGGAGCCCGGCGGGCCAGTGTGCATCCGCAGAGCCCGGGTGTGCTGGGAATCGGGTGCGAACCCAAATTCGCCATTGGGCAACGGGCCCTGCTGGTGAAGGCTGCAGACGGCAACGTGCTCTGGGACTGCGTGCCGTACCTCGATGAGGAGCTGATCGACCTTATTAACGCCGAGGGCGGGCTGACAGCGATAGCCATCAGCCACCCGCATTACTACGCCACCATGGTGGACTGGGCCCGGGAATTCGCGGTTCCGGTCTACCTGCACAGCGCGGACCGCGAATGGGTGGGGCGCAGCGACCCCGCCCTGCAGTTCTGGGACGGGGACCGCATGGAACTCGCAGCGGGCCTGTTCCTTTACCGCCCCGGCATCCATTTCCCCGGGGGCACGGTGATGCACTGGGAAGACGACCCGGACGGAGCAGGGGCCCTCTTCAGCGGCGACATCATCCAGGTGATCCCGGACTTCAGCCACGTTGCCTTTATGTACAGCTATCCCAACCTGATTCCCGAGCGCCCGGATGTGGTGGAGGCGGCGGCCGAACTGTTGGCACCGCTGTCCTACGAACGGCTGTACGGGGCGTGGTGGGACTATATCCTTCCCCGCGGTGCGGACCGGATCGTCCAGGATTCGGCCCGCCGCTACCTCAAGTTCACCCGCGGCTGAGCTGTTGAACGGCTTCCCGCTCGGCCTCGGCCATGGCCTTGTATTCCGCCACCCGTGCCTGGTGCAGCGGAGTGCGGCGCAGCAGGGCATAGGCGCCGGCCAGCAGCGCAAACCAGATGGGGGTCACCAGCAGGGCCGTGAGTGTGTCCGGCTGGGTGGTCAGGGCCCACACGATGAACACGAAGAACGCCAGCACCACGTAGACCATCACACGGCCGCCGGGAAGCTTGAATGTGGATTCCCGGTGCAGCTGCGGACGGCGGCGCCGGTAAGCGAGGTAGCTCAGCAGGATGATGGTCCACACGAACATAAAGCACAGGGCCGAAATGGTGGTTACCAGGGTGAAGGCCTCGCTCACCGAGTCGCCTGCATAGAGCAGCACAACCCCGGCCAGCAGGAACGTGCAGGAGAAGAAGAGTGCGTTGCGCGGAACCTGGCGGCGGGACAGCCGCCCGAATGCCTCCGGGGCATCGCCGTCGTGCGCCAGGCCAAAGACCATCCGCGAGGTGGAGTAAATGCCCGAGTTCGCGGAAGAAGCGGCGGAGGTCAGCACCACAAAATTGACGACGGCGGCCGCAATGCCCAGCCCGGCCAGAGCGAACATGCCCACGAACGGGCTCTCATCTGCGGTGAAGCGTGTCCAGGGAATCACGGCCATAAGCACCACCAAGGCGCCTACGTAGAAGAGCATGATGCGCAGCGGAATGGAGTTGATTGCCTTGGGCAGGTTCTTCTCCGGGTCCTTGGTTTCCGCCGCGGCGGTTCCCACGAGTTCGATGCCAACGAAGGCGAAGACGGCAATCTGGAAACCGGCCACAAAGCCCATGGGCCCGGTGGGGAAGAATCCGCCGTTTTCCCAGAGGTTTTCAAACCCTGCCGTGGCACCGTCACCGGAATCGAAGCGGGTGAGGATCATGACCAGGCCCACCACGATCAGCGTCAGAATGGCGATGATCTTGATCAGGGCGAACCAGAACTCGGTTTCACCGAAAGCCTTCACGGACGGCAGGTTCAGGGCCACCAGCAGCACAATGCAGGCCAGGGCCGGAATCCACAGCGGAATTTCGGCCCACCAGAAGGTGACGTAGTGGGCGATCGCCACCACGTCGGCGATGCCGGTGACCACCCAGCAGAACCAGTAGGTCCAGCCGGTGAAGAACCCGGCCCAGGGGCCCAGCAGGTCCGCGGCGAAGTCGCTGAAGGACTTGTACTGCAGGTTGGAAAGGAGCAGCTCGCCCATTGCCCGCATCACGAAATACAGCATGAAGCCGATGATCATGTACACGAAGATGACGGACGGGCCGGCCACTGAGATGGTTTTCCCCGAACCCATAAAGAGACCGGTGCCGATTGCTCCGCCAATGGCGAGGAGCTGGATGTGGCGGCTGGACATCGAACGCGCGAGGCCCGGGTCCTTTGAACTTGTTACCGCAGCTGAATGGTCCGTGGTTGAAGCAGGGGTGGAGCTACCTGGCATGGGGGTTCTTTCTCATGGCGCCGAGTGGCATGCCGCCGGCACGACACGCTGCTGACACCAATATGCTCAGATATCCAATGAAGCCTCATGAGATGCGGCGATACCGCCGATCGTTTTAGTTTCGGCAGTCGCCGGTGCGCTGTCAATTTGACGGCCGGGGCGCACGGGCACGTATACCAGATTCCGGCGACCGCGATGAGGCCCAGGTCATACCTTGAAGGAGGCTGCCGCGCGGGCTAGAGTCAGGGTGCAGCCACAATTGAATATGCCTTTACCAGCCGTGGCGGGAGAGTCCCGCGCAGCAATGCAGACGCGGGCGCCGTAGGAGCAAACCCTCCCCGGGAATCTCTCAGGCCCCTGTACCGCCATGGCGAGGCAACTCTGGAAAGCAGGACCGGCGTGCCGGCTCCTCACCGACGGTGCAAGCGGATAACACCCGCGGAATCTCTCAGGTCCAATACAGAGCGGGGAGGAGCCAACCGTCGTCTCGGCGTACCCTCGCCAGCCTCTTGGAGCTTCCCATGACAGCAGTCCCGTCCACCGCAGCCTTCGTTGACCGCCATATTGGTGCCCGCGCAACCGAAACCGACGCCATGCTCAAAGCCGTCGGTTATGACACGCTCGAAAACCTGGTGGACACGGCCGTCCCCGCCGCCATCCGGCAGGATGCTCCGCTGGTGCTCAACGCACCGCGCACCGAGCAGGAAACCCTGGCCGAGCTGCGCCGCATCGCAGCGAAGAACAAGACTGCCGTCCAGATGATCGGCCAGGGCTACTTCGACACCCACACCCCGCCGGTGATCCTGCGCAACGTGGTGGAAGACCCCGCCTGGTACACCGCCTACACCCCGTACCAGCCCGAGATCTCCCAGGGCCGCCTGGAAGCGCTGCTGAACTTCCAGACCATGGTCCAGGACCTCACGGCGCTTCCCGTGGCCAATGCCTCCCTGCTGGATGAAGCCACCGCTGTGGCAGAAGCTGTCCTGCTGATGCGCCGCTCCAATAAGTCCAAGTCCGAGGGCAAGATTGTGCTCGACGCCGACGCGCTGCCCCAGACCCTCGCGATTGTCCGCGGCCGGGCCAAGGCCCTCGGCTTCGAGATTGAGGTCGCTGACCTGGCCTCCGGCCTGCCCGACGGCGAGATCACCGGTGTTGTGCTCCAGCAGCCCGGCGTTTCCGGTGCCGTCCGGGACCTCTCCGGCGTCATCGCCGAAGCCAAGGAACGCGGCGCCCTGGTAACCGTGGCTGCTGACCTGTTGGCCCTGACCCTGCTGACCCCTCCCGGCGAACAGGGTGCGGACATCGCCGTCGGCTCCGTTCAGCGCTTCGGTGTCCCGCTGTTCTTCGGCGGACCGCACGCCGCTTACATGGCCGTCCGCAAGGGTCTGGAGCGCTCGCTGCCCGGCCGTCTGGTCGGTGTCTCCAAGGACTCCGCCGGCACCCCCGCCTACCGTCTCGCCCTGCAGACCCGAGAGCAGCACATCCGCCGTGAGAAGGCCACCTCCAACATCTGCACCGCCCAGGCGCTGCTGGCCATCGTCGCCTCCATGTACGCGGTCTACCACGGCCCCGAAGGTCTGAAGGCGATCGCCCTGCGCGCCAACAGCCATGCCCGTGCGCTCGCCACCGCACTCACGAACGCCGGAATCGAACTGGCCTCGGACGTTTTCTTTGACACCGTCACCGCCTGCGTTCCCGGCCGCGCCGCCGAAGTAGTGGCCGCCGCCGAAGCCAAGGGCATCAACCTGCGGCAGATCGACGCAGACACCGTGGGTGTCTCCGCCGACGAGACCACCACGGACGCCGTGATCGCCGACGTCGCACGCGCCTTTGGTGCCGAGCCGGCCGCCGAGGCTACCGGCTTCGAGCTGCCCGCTGAACTGCTGCGCGCGTCGGAATACATGACCCACCCGGTGTTCTCCTCCTACCGGTCCGAAACCCAGATGCTGCGCTACCTGCGCCGCCTCTCGGACCGGGACCTGGCCCTGGACCGCACCATGATCCCGCTGGGCTCGTGCACCATGAAGCTCAACGCCACGGCCGAGATGCAGGCCATGACCTGGCCGGAGTTCGCCTCCATCCACCCGTTCGCGCCGGACTCGCAGACCGAGGGCTGGCGTGAACTGATTTCCGATCTGGAAGCCAAGCTGGCCACCATCACCGGCTACGACCAGGTTTCCATCCAGCCCAACGCCGGCTCGCAGGGTGAGCTGGCCGGCCTGCTCGCCATCCGCGGCTACCACCACTCCCGCGGCGACGAGCAGCGCAACATTTGCCTGATCCCCGCCTCCGCGCACGGCACCAACGCCGCCTCGGCCGTGCTGGCCGGCATGAAGGTTGTAGTCGTCGGAACCGCCGGCGACGGCGCGATCGACCACGCTGACCTGCGCGCCAAGATCGACGCGCACCGCGAAAACCTCGCCGCGATCATGATCACCTACCCCTCCACGCACGGTGTGTACGACGACGACGTCCGCGACGTCTGTGAAGCGGTGCACGAGGCAGGCGGCCAGGTCTACATCGACGGCGCGAACCTCAACGCCCTGGTTGGCCTCGCCCAGCCCGGCGAGTTCGGCGGCGACGTCTCCCACCTGAACCTGCACAAGACCTTCTGCATCCCGCACGGCGGCGGCGGCCCCGGCGTCGGTCCGGTTGCAGCGAAGGCGCACCTGGCACCGTTTATGCCCGGCAACGCCGCAGCCTGGGACGGCGGGGACGACATCCCGATTTCCGCCTCCCGCTTCGGTTCAGCCGGCGTCCTGCCCATCTCCTGGGCCTACGTCCGCCTGATGGGCGGCGAAGGCCTCACCGCGGCCACCAAGAGCGCCCTGCTGGCCGCCAACTATGTGGCAGCCCGCCTGAACGACTACTTCCCGGTGCTGTACACCGGCAAGGGCGGCCTGGTGGCGCATGAGTGCATCCTGGACCTGCGCGAGCTGACAGCCAAGACCGGCGTCACCGCCGAGGACGTGGCCAAGCGCCTGGTGGACTACGGCTTCCACGCTCCCACCCTGTCCTTCCCTGTCGCCGGAACCCTGATGGTGGAGCCCACCGAGTCCGAGGACCAGGGCGAAATCGACCGGTTCATCGACGCGATGATTGCCATCCGCGGCGAAATCGACCAGGTGGCCGCCGGGGACTTCTCCGTGGAGGAGAGCCCGCTGCGCAACGCCCCGCACACCGCTGCGGTCGCTGCCGGCAACGAATGGAACCGCCCGTACCCGCGTGAACAGGCGGTCTTCCCGCTGAAGAGCCTGCGCATGGATAAGTACTTCCCGCCGGTGGGCCGCATTGACGGCGCTGCAGGGGACCGCAACCTTGTGTGCTCCTGCCCGCCGATCGAAGACTTCGAAAACTAAAGGGGACGCCGCAATGACTGAGCAGTACACCGCACTTTACGAAGAGCACAAACGCCTGGGCGCTTCCTTCACGGACTTCGGCGGCTGGCAGATGCCGCTGAAGTACAGCTCCGAGCTGGCCGAGCACCATGCCGTCCGGAAGGCTGCCGGCCTGTTCGACCTTTCCCACATGGGTGAAGTCGAGGTCACCGGCCCGCAGGCCGCCGCGTTCCTGGACTACGCGCTGACCGGCAAGCTTTCTGCCGTGGCCGTAGGCCGTGCCAAGTACTCGCTGATCACGAACGCCGACGGCGGGATCATCGATGACCTGATCAGCTACCGGCTGGGCGAAGAGTCCTACCTGGTGGTTCCGAACGCGGGCAATGCCGCCACCGTTGCGGCCGAACTCGCCGCGCGTGCCGAAGGGTTCGACGTCGCTGTGCAGGACAAAACGGCCGAGACTTCCCTCGTGGCCGTCCAGGGCCCCGAAGCCGAAGCCATCCTGCTGGAACTCGTGCCCACGGCCCAGCAGGACCTGGTCACCGGAATGAAGTATTATTCCGCAGCGCAGGTTGAGCTGACCGTCGGGGACAGCGCTCACCGGCTCCTGGTGGCCCGCACCGGCTACACCGGCGAGGACGGCTTCGAGATCTACGTTCCGAATGACGACGCCGCTGCCCTGTGGCAGGCACTCCTTGCCGCCGGCGAAGACCGCGGACTGGTTCCGGCGGGTCTGGCCTGCCGCGACTCGCTCCGCCTGGAAGCCGGAATGCCGCTGTACGGCAACGAGCTCTCCCTCGACCTGGATCCGTACGCTGCCGGCCTCGGCGGCGTCGTTGCCCTGTCCAAGGACGGCGACTTTGTGGGCCGCGGGGCCTTCGCCGCCAAGAAGGAGCAGACCCCGGCACGCAGGCTGGTTGGCCTGAAGGGGTCCGGCCGCCGTTCGGCCCGTTCGCACTACCCGGTCCTTCAGGACGGCAGCCCCGTCGGCGAAGTCACCTCGGGCGCTCCCAGCCCCACCCTGGGCTACCCGATTGCCCTGGCCTACGTCGATGCCGCCGTCTCCGAGCCCGGCACTCTCCTTGACGTCGACCTCCGCGGCAAGCCCGAACCCTTCGAGGTCGTCTCTCTCCCCTTCTACAAGCGCGCCAAGTAACTCGTCCCTCCCATCGAGAGGCCAGTTACGGCTCTTTTCAGCCCTGAAACCAGCCGTAACTGGCCTCTCGATGGGGGAACATGGCACTTCAGTCGGACTCGAAGCGGCGGAGGCGGGGCCTTTCGCGTAGCCCCGCATCGCCGAGCGAGGAACGAGCGAGGCAGTGAAAGATCCAGGGTCCCTCTCCGAGCTTGCGAGGAGTAGGGCGGGATCTGGAAACGCTAAGGGGCGGCAGAATGCCGTACCGTCTGCCCCAGGCACGCAGCATCCATATCCGTAGACTTTGAACCAGTTGTTCACACCACTTGAAAGGCACACCCCATGAGCAAAGTTATTGAAGGCCTCCGCTACTCCGCCGAACACGAGTGGGTGGACTCCTCCAGCCCCGTGAAGGTCGGCATTTCCGCCGTTGCCGCAGACGCATTGGGCGACGTCGTCTACGTTGACCTTCCCGCCGTCGGCGATACCGTCACTGCAGGCGAGACCTGCGGCGAGGTTGAATCCACCAAGTCCGTCTCGGACCTGTACGCTCCGGTGTCCGGCACCATCGTTGAGGTCAACCAGGAAGCTGTGGACAACCCGGCCATCCTGAACGAAGACCCCTACGGTGCGGGCTGGCTGTTCACCGTTGAGGTCACGGAGGAGGGTGAGCTGCTGAGCGCTGCCGAGTACGCAGAGAAGAACGGCGGCGAGCTGTGACCGATTTCCTGAACTCCCGCCTCGCGGAGATTGATCCCGAGGTTGCCGAGCAGATCGACAACGAGCGACGCCGCCAGCAGGACGGCCTGGAGATGATCGCCTCCGAGAACCACACCGCGGTGGCCATCATGGAAGCCCAGGGTTCGGTGCTGACAAACAAGTACGCCGAGGGCTACCCGGGACGCCGTTACTACGGCGGCTGCGAGTACGTAGACGTCATTGAGCAGCTGGCCATCGACCGCGCAAAGGCGCTGTTCGGTGCCGGCTTCGCGAACGTCCAGCCGCACTCCGGTGCACAGGCCAACGCGTCGGTGATGCATGCGCTGATCCGTCCGGGTGACACCGTGCTGGGACTTTCCCTGGCCGACGGCGGCCACCTGACGCACGGCATGAAGATCAACTTCTCCGGCCGGCTGTACAACATCGTTCCCTACGGTGTGGATGAAACCACCCACACCGTGAATATGGACGACGTCGCGCGCCTGGCTCGTGAACACAAGCCGAAGCTGATCGTCGCCGGCTGGTCCGCTTACGCGCGCCAGCTGGACTTCGAGGCGTTCCGCGCCATCGCCGATGAGGTGGGTGCCTACCTGATGGTGGACATGGCCCACTTCGCCGGACTGGTTGCGGCCGGACTGCACCCCAGCCCGGTTCCGCACGCCCACGTGGTGACCTCCACGACGCACAAGACCCTCGCGGGTCCGCGCGGCGGCATCATCCTCTCCAACGACGCGGACATTGCCAAGAAGATCAACTCCGCGGTGTTCCCCGGCCAGCAGGGCGGCCCGCTGGAGCATGTGATTGCCGGCAAGGCGACCGCACTGAAGATCGCCGCCACGCCTGAGTTCCGCGAACGCCAGGAACGCACCCTGGCCGGCTCGCGGATTCTCGCCGAGCGCCTGCTTTCCGACGACGTCGCCGCCAGGGGAATCTCCGTGGTCTCCGGGGGCACGGACGTGCACCTGGTGCTTGTGGATCTGCGCAACGCGGACCTCGACGGCCAGCAGGCCGAGGACCGCCTCGCGCAGATCGACATCACGGTCAACCGCAACGCTGTGCCGTTCGATCCGCGGCCGCCCATGGTTACCTCGGGCCTGCGCATCGGAACCCCGGCACTGGCAACCCGCGGTTTCGACGAGGCAGCGTTCCGCGAAGTCGCGGACATCATTGCGCTGGCCCTCATCGCCGGCGACGGCCAGGACCTCAGCGCACTCAAGGACCGCGTCCATGCCCTGGCCGCGGCCCACCCGCTCTACCCGCAGGTCGCCGACCTGGCCGGAGCACCCGCCCGCGCCTAATCGGCGCGAACCAAAGGACACCGTATGGCTGTAGGCGTATTCGACCTCTTTACCGTAGGCATCGGCCCCTCAAGCTCCCACACCGTGGGGCCGATGAGGGCCGGCGCGGCTTTCGCCGCGGAACTCGCCGAAGCCGGTGTCCTTGCCTCCGTGGCCGGTCTCCGCGTGGACCTTTACGGGTCCCTCGCGGCGACCGGCCGCGGGCACGGCACTTTTCCCGCCGTCCTGCTGGGGCTTGAAGGCTTCGCTCCGGAAGAGATCCTCCCCGCTGAGATGGAAGAACGGCTCGCGGAGATCGAAGCCAGTGGCAAGATCGAGCTGGCCGGCCAGCTCGAGCCGGCCGGCGGCGGCGGCATGGTCCTTGAATACGGGATTGCGGACATGGTGCTGCACCCGCTCACTGTCCTGCCGCGGCACACCAACGGCATCCGCTTCGCCGTCAGCGGCGCGGATGGCGAGATGCTCCACGAAGCCACCTTCTTCAGCGTCGGCGGCGGGTTTATAGTGCGCGACGGCGAGGAGGAGACTGCCGCCGTCGAGCTTGAAGCCTCCAAGGAGTCCCTGCCGTACCCGTTCCGCACCGCCGCGGAACTGCTCGGTCACTGTACCGCCAACGGGCTCTCCATCAGCCAGGTCATGCTGGCCAATGAACTGGTCTCCCGGTCCGAGGCGGAGATCCGTGCCGGGCTGCTGCACATCTGCGACGTGATGGACCAGTGCAAGGACTCAGCCATTTCCCGCACCGGCCTGCTGCCCGGCGGGCTGAAGGTGCGCCGCCGGGCACCTCAGTGGCACACGCGGCTGAGGGAAGAAGATCCCACGCGGGACCCGCGCTTCTGGCAGGAATGGGTCAACCTGGTGGCGCTGGCCGTTAACGAGGAAAACGCCTCGGGCGGCCGGGTGGTCACGGCGCCGACCAACGGCGCAGCCGGGATCATCCCCGCGGTGCTTTTCTACGCCACGCACTACGGCCCCGGCATGGACACCGCCACGCCGGAACAGAAGGACGACGCCGTCGTCCGTTTCCTGCTCGCTGCCGGCGCGATCGGGGTGCTCTACAAGGAGCAGGCTTCAATTTCCGGCGCGGAGGTGGGCTGCCAGGGTGAGGTGGGATCGGCGTCGTCCATGGCTGCCGCCGGCCTTGCCGAAATCTTGGGCGGAACGCCCGAACAGGTTGAGAACGCCGCGGAAATCGCCATGGAACACAACCTGGGGCTGACCTGTGATCCGATCGGCGGACTGGTGCAGGTGCCGTGCATCGAACGGAACGCGATCGGTGCCGGGAAGGCGGTCAACGCCGCCAAAATGGCGCTGTGGGGCGACGGCGAGCACCGCGTCTCGCTGGACGAAGTCATTGTGACCATGCGGGAAACCGGGCGGGACATGAGCTCCAAGTACAAGGAAACCGCCATGGGCGGCCTCGCCGTGAACGTGGTGGAGTGTTGAGCCCGGCGGGGCAGTTCTTATGGCGTCTGCCGGGACAGCGTCCAATCCGGTTCGTTAAAGACGACGACGAGCGGGTCGAAGGCAGTGCCTGCGGCGTAGTTGCCGCCGAAGGCATCGACTCCTGCTTCAAGCAGACGGGGCGCGTCGGAGATGAGCGCGACGCCGTACTCGGCAGGTAGCCTGCGGTAGGTCCCGGTAAGGAAAGGCTCGTCCGAGATACCGTCCGAGAGGACGCGCAGCTCATCTGCCTCCAACCGGAGGACCAGATCGGTGAACCCGACCTGGAACATCCCGCCATGTGCCTGCAGCACGACGGATCCGTCGAATCTCAGTTCGAGGGTTCCGTCCTCTTCCTGGCCGCTGGCAACTGCCAACGGCCAGGAAAAAGAACCTTGGTTGCACAGCGCTCCGTCCGCGAGCGTCACCTCGCCGTGGGCGCGGCCCACGTAGTCAAGGAGCGACTCTTTGATGCTCCAGGTCATGCCGCCGAACGGCCGGCCGGGTCCCGTCACCTGACTGCCAGCTTTCCCACATCACGTGAGTACTCGATGAGTTCCGGACCGTTATCGAGCGCAGCAACCGCAACGAGCTGATCGTTGCGGTAATAGCCCATGATCGGAGCCCCGCGCATTTCTCCCTCGAGAGGATCGATGCGGTCAGCGATCCGTGGCAGGCCGTACGCCTGGATCCGGTACTCATACTGGTTGCTCCAGAACGCCGGCATAGGCCTGAATTCCGGAAGGGCATCACCGGGTTGAGTTCCCGAGACGTGGAGGATGGACTGGGCCGCACGGCGTGCAGTTTCAACCGCGATATTCCAGTGCTCGATGCGTCGCGGCACCTCATCAAACATCGGGTTGGGAAACCGGGCTATGTCACCGATGGCGTACACGTTGTCCGAACCTGCAGCCAGCAGGGAATTATCGCAAAGGAGGCCATCTGAGAGATCGAGGCGCCCGGCGTCCAGCCATTCATGGTTCGGCAGGCTGCCCACGGCCTCCACGACGATGTCGGCTTCAATCGTTTCGCCGGACGCGAGTTCGATCCTGGCTGCATCAGCATTGACCTCCGGCAGGCGCTCGTTGACACGAACGTCAACGCCAGCTTCCACATGCCGATCCATGATCTTCTGTGCCAGTACGCTGCCGATCGCAGGCCGGAGCAGGTGCGGACCGGGGCACAGCAGAGTGACCTCTGCGCCGAGGGAACGCGCGCTGGCGGAGACTTCGCCCCCGATGAACCCGCCCCCGATGACGACGACGCGGGACCCCGGGGTGATGGCGTTCCGAAGCCGCTTGGCATCGGCGAGGGTCCGCATGCGGGACACTCTCTTCCCGTTCCGCTTCCACGTCAGTGGCCGGGGGCGGACGCCCGAGGCAGCGACCAGGAAGTCGAAGTCCAGGACGCTTCCGTCGCTCAGTGCCACCGTGCTCCGCGCCAGGTCGGTACTGAGCGCGCTGACGCCGAGGCGCCAGTCAGCCGAGTTGAGGGTCGGGCGCGTCTTGAAGTGGACACTTGCCGGTTCCGTGCCGGCAGTCAGGAAATCCTTGGACAGAGGCGGCCGGTTGTAGGGCATGAGGGTCTCATCGCTGCAGACCACGATCTGGCCCTTGAACCCCTTCAGCTGGAGGTTCTCCACGAAGCGGAGACCGCTCAGCGAGCCCCCAACGACGACTACGCGCCCGTTCATTCAAGGATCTCGATTGCGAGCAGCGGGCAAGCGTCAGCGGCAGCCATGACGCGTTCCCGTTCGGACTCATCCGGATTCGCCACATAGTTCACCTTCCCCTTGCCATCAAGGGCGAACACATTCGGGGCGGCAAAAACGCACTGTGCGTGTCCGTCGCAGGCATCCATGTCAACATGAATCTTCATCTTCCCTGGCTTTCTATGCTGAGGTGTCTAATCGCTTATCGGACGGAGAGCGGCAGCTTGGTTACGCCCAGCCGTTCCCAGGTCATGCGTTCCGGGACACCTGCGGGTTCAATCCATTTGGTACGGTCGAAGAGCTCCTCGACGGCGACGCGGATCTCCATCAGTGCGATGGACAGGCCGAGGCACCGGTGGGGGCCCCAGCCAAACGTCATGGCGCTGGTGTTGTCCCGGTAGATATCGATCTCATCGACGTTCTCGAAGTGGTGTCCGTCGCGGTTGGCCGAGCTCCAGAAAAACATCACTTCATCGCCGGCAGACAGGACCTGGTCACCGATCTGGATGTCTTCCTTGAGTACGCGGCGCGACGTCATGGCCGGGCTTTCATGGCGGAGGAACTCGAGGATGGCGTTGGGAATCAGTGAATAGTCGGCCCGCAGCGCCTTTTGGATTTCAGGATTCTCGGCAATCTTCATCAGCGTGATGCCGGTGCTGCTGGTCGTGTTGTTGTGGCCAGCTGACAGCATTAGACGCACGACGCGTCCGACTTCGGTGCGGGTCAGCTTACGGCCTTCGTACTCGAATTCCGTGAGGCCGGTGATCATATCCTCATCCGGGTCGAGATTCATCTGGCTGCGTTCTGCGATGAGGTTCTCCGCATACCGGGTAAGGTTCTCCTCGGCACGTTGCGCCAGCTCAGGTTTATTCTCCCGGTCCGGCCGGTAGATAAAGCTCTCGCCTGCCCAGCGCTTGAGGTCGACGGCGTCTTCCACAGGGATTCCGAGGAAGGCACAGATCACCTCAGCGGGAAAAGGGTAGGCGAAATCAGCGGCGAAGTCCCCGCCGCCGGCATTGATTAGCGGCTGAAGCCGCTTCACAGCGAGTTCACGAGTGACCGGTTCGAGCGCTTCGATGGCCTCGCGCTTGAAATACTTCGTCAGAGCGCGGCGGAACACGGTGTGGCGCGGGCGGTCCACCTCAACGGGAGGTACCCGGCCGTCCGCGAACCGGGGCGTGATCTCGCTGGAAAAGACTTTTGCATTCATTGCGGCTGCTGCGATGTCGTCATAACGGACCAGGGACCAGAACCCGTTGCCATTGTCGGTCCATGGGGTAGGGCGCTCATCGCGCATCTTTTCCTGCCAGCCGAGCGGATCGTCGGTTACCGGAGCGGTCGTAGGATCCCAGTCGACGGTCTTCATCGTTGAAGTCTGAGTCATCAGGTGTTTCACCTTTTGGAATAGGAAACGGACGGAATGGTTTCACCGTAGGGCCCGCGGTCCGTGATGTTAAAGCTTTAGTTGTGATGATTTCGATGCCCTTAAATGATCCCGGCATAACAAGGGCCGTTAACCGGCGGTGCAGAGATGTGCGCTAAGGAGCTAGCGCCCGCCATGATGTCGGCATCACTGGCGGGACTTGGATCATCGAACCCTTGTGGACGTAATTTCGTGATGATGCAAGAGCCCTGTTGCTGCTCCATGGGGAGCAGTGGCCAGACCCCCGGAGGTTTTAGATCATGTCACTTACAGCCGTCCCCAGCATGAAGGCCCCTTTAGCTGTCCTCGACGCCGACCTGTTAAAGCGCTCTTTTGGTGCCTACCCGTCCGGGATCACCATAGTTACGGCGGATACGGCGGCCGGCTTGGTGGGATTCACCTGTCAGGCGTTTTTCTCGGTCTCGCTGGAGCCTCCGCTGCTGGCGATTTCCGTGATGAATTCCTCCTCCTCATACCCTGCGATCCGGCACCACCAGCGTTTTGCCGTCAATGTGCTTGCCGAGCACCACGCTGAGCTTGCGCTAAAGTTTGCCCGCAAGTCCGCTGACCGTTGGGAGGGCACATCCTGGCGGCACAGTTCCTGCGGTTCCCCGCTCATTGACGAAGCCGTGGTGTCCTACGACTGCGAGCTCTGGTCAGAGGTACCCGCAGGTGATCACACGATCGTGATTGCCCGGATTCTGGACGTTCACCTCACTGAGGACACCGAACGCAGCCCTATGGTCTACGTTGACAGCAGATTCCGTGGCATTAAGTGATGTCTCGGGCGGGAGGGCCGGCACGAGACGTTAACGGCGTGCCGCTGCCGCGCTCCGGCGACGGGCTTACGCTTCCGATGGCACCTTCTGCGGTTCATCCTGGGGTGCCACCAGGTAGACAGGAATCCAGCGTATGAATCCGCCGACGCCTACCAGTCCCAGAGCACCTATGCCAGCGGCCGCAGCGCCCAGTGGGTGAGAGACCGTCACCGCAGCCACGAGTAGCGGAGCCAGGGCGCTTCCACCTTGCGTCAGCGTCCGCCATATGCCGATGAAGGGTGATGGGTTGGAGACGGGGGCCAGGTCAGAGGCCAGGGTGAGCAGCGCACCGCTTGAGAGACCGTTACCTGCGCCCAGGATCAGTGCTGATCCGACATAGGGTCCGAGCCCCTGCGGGGCGAGCGCGAGGAACAGGAGCCCCACGCTCATAATTAGCGCCGCCGGCAGCACACCCCACATCCGGCCAAATCTGTCCATGACTTTCCCACCCGGATAAAACAGGATGAGGTCGACCATTCCTGAGAGTGCGACAACGAAGAGAATCGTGTCGGTACCCAGGCCCATAGCGGAACCCCACAGTGGCAGCAGAACCTGCCGGCCGGACCGCACGAGGGCAAGAAGCGCCGCCGGAATACCGAGCCGCAGCAGCGGGCCCCGGTGGGCTGCAGCGGTCCCAATGAGGCTGCGCTCCTCCCGGCCGGTCGTCGGTGAACGGCTTTCCCGCGCCTGCGGACTCCGGAACCGGATGCGCTCCTCAAGATCGGGGACTGCCGCAATGACCGCTGTCGTGAGAAGTGTAAACGCGACGAATATCCATGCTGCCGTCAAAGCAGACCCGGTCAGCACCAGTGCCGCCCAAGCCGTAAACGGGCCTAGGACCATCCCGGCGCGGTGGGTTCCGCCAAGCAGAGCAAGGGCCCTGCCGCGGAAGGAATATGGCACGTGCGAGGTCAAAAACGACTGACGGGCCAGGCCGAAGGTCGCCAGTGAAGCTCCCAAGATGAATGCTGTTGCCACGAGGGCTGCCGTATACGGCACGGAGGCGATGAGGACGCCGCACGCTCCAGCCAGGGCAGCAGCGAGCGTCATGGCTCGCTTCTCGGGGTAGCGGCCAACAAGTGCCCCGGCCGGAATGTTGCCTAGGAACTGGCCCAACGTCATGGCCGCATACTGCAGCCCTGCGGCGCTCAGGCTCTCGCCGCGCTCGATCGCCAGCAGGGGCAGCAGCGGGACAATGAGCCCCTCGCCCAGAGAAAACAACAATGAAGGACCGTAGATGACGGGACCCAGTTTCCGCAGCGGGTTTGCAGCAGGGCGCGGCATTCGACCTCCGACCTGGATAAAGGACTTGGGTGGACCCCGCACTCGCCGATTGCCGGAACACGACGTCGGGACGTCCAAAAGACTACGACTTAGATTAAGCCCGCAGCTGCAATTTCCGGCATGCCTATTTGTGATGCGAACCATTGAAACGCCGCATTAGCAATCCGATGTGCGGGGCAACATGATTGTGGAGATGAACCAGATAATGCATTCAACAGCACTGCGGGTCCCCGAATCCCTGGACCGCGAATACCGCATTCTCATTGACGGTGAATGGAAGGACTCGATAAGTGGTGAGTTCTTTACGATTCATGACCCGTTCAGCCGCCAGGACTGGGGCAAGATACCCCTCTGCGGGCCGGCGGAGGCCGATCAGGCAGTCGTCGCGGCACGGCGTGCCTTCGATGAGGGAGAGTGGCCCACCCTGCCGCCGGCAGTGCGGGCGAAAGTCCTGCGCCGATTTGCGGACAGTATCCGGGAGAATGCCGACGAGTTGGCCCTCATGCAGACACTTGAGAATGGCAAGCTTCTGAAGGAGACGCGCGGGGGTATCGACTGGCTGGCGCAGCAATGCGAGTATTCCGGGGCCCTGGGCGAGACCGTGCAGGGTGCGACCATCAACACGGGCATCCCCAACTTGTTCACGTACACGCTCCGGCAACCGCTCGGCGTCGTCGCCGCGATTACTCCGTGGAATTCACCGTTGGGCCTACTGGGGTTCAAGTTGTTCCCCGCCCTTGCCGCGGGATGCACCGTGGTCGTGAAGCCCAGTGAGTTTACTCCTGCATCAACCCTGCGCCTGCTCGAGCTTGCGGAGCAGGCCGGCATCCCAGCGGGAGTCGTGAATGTCGTAACCGGCATGGGTGACGTAGGAGCCGCCCTGGTCAACCACCCGGGCGTGGACAAGATTGTCTTTACCGGGGCCACCCAGACGGGCGCGAAGATAGCTGCGGCCGCGGGACAGCGTCTCGTTTCCACCTCGCTTGAACTGGGCGGCAAATCGCCGAACATCGTCTTCTCCGACGCGGATCTGGACGAGGCAGTGCACGGCGTTCTCGGAGGTATCTTCGTGGCCAGTGGCCAGACATGCGTGGCCGGTTCCCGTGTGCTCGTGGAGAAGAGTGTCTGTGAGGATTTCCTCTCACGCCTGGTGGAGGTCACGGAAGGACTGAAGCTTGGTGATCCCCTGGACCTGGCCTCGCAGCTTGGGCCCATCGCCAACCTGCCGCAGTTCGAGAAGGTCATGAAGTCGATCGAGGGCGGCCGCGAATCGGGCTTCCGGCTGCTCGCCGGCGGCGGTACCTCGGAAGCCGATCCCGCACTCGGGCGGGGCCTGTTCGTTGAGCCGACCATTTTCGCTGACGTCGACAACTCCTCAGGCCTGGCCACCGAAGAAATCTTTGGACCCGTTGCCAGCGTCATTCCGTTCGACGGGGACGATGATGCGCTTGCCATCGGCAATGACACACGCTTCGGGCTGGCGAGCGGGGTCTGGACCCAAGACATGGGCCGGGCCCAGCGCATGATCCGAGGGCTTCGTGCCGGCACCGTATGGGTCAACACGTACCGCGCGGCGCATCACTACGTGCCGTTTGCCGGTCAAAAGCAGAGCGGTTTGGGCCGGGAGCTCGGTGTCGAGGCCGTTGAAGAGTTCACGGAGATCAAGAGCGTCTGGCACGACTACGGTAACCCGCAGCTGTTCGGACGCTAAACCCAAAAAACACACGAAAACGCACACGAAACAAAGGAGCTGGCATGCGCGGAATGGTGTTCACCGGTGATCACCGGGTGGAGGTGATGGATTTTCCCGATCCGTCGCCCGGCCCCAGAGACGTGGTGCTTCGGATCGATTCCTCCGGCATCTGTGGCAGTGACCTCCACACCTTTCGACGCCCTGGCAGTCCCGGGGCCTATCAGTCGGTCGACCCGAGGCAGACGCATGCCGTCATAGCCGGACATGAGCCGGTCGGAACAGTGGTGGAGCGGGGAGCTATGGTCAGCGCCGCAGAGGCGCCTATCGGCCTTCAATCGATCTGCTTCCACTACAGCGGATGCGGCGACTGTCTCTTCTGCCGCGATGAACGGCCCCAGCTGTGCGCCCACATGCTCGGTTACGGGGGGAATGCGCACGGAGGCCACGCGGAATACCTTGTGGTACCAGTGGAGACGCTTGTCCCGCTGCCTGACGGGTTATCAGCGAACGCGGGCGCCTGTCTGGCCTGTGGCACCGGTACCGCTTATGGGGCACTGCAGCGGCTGCGGCGGATCCCGGAGCAGAACCTGTTGGTCGTTGGCCTCGGTCCCGTGGGTGTGAGTACCGTCGCCTATGCGGCTGCGCTCGGCGCGCGCGTGATTGCCGTGGACCTCGATAAGGCCCGTCGTGAATCCGCCCTGACCTACGGGGCGGAGACGGTGCTCGATCCCGCGACCGGCGACATCACCGAGCAGGTACGTGAACTGACGAACGGCTACGGCGCTGATTCGGCGGTGGAGACCAGCGGATCGACGCCCGGGCGCCGCAGTGCCCTAGGCGCTGTCCGGCAGGAGGGCGAGGCCGTGTTCGTGGGTCTCGGCGGGGGAAACCTTGAGGTTGCGATGGATATCGATGTGGTGCTCGCACCTCGTTCGATCATAGGTTCGCGGACTTTCAGTAAGAGTGAACTGGCCGAGGCTGCGCGGGTGGCGGCTGAGCTAAAGCTGCCGCTCGACCGGATGGTGAGCGCCGAATTCCCTCTCCACGATGCCCAACGCGCCTATGACGAGTTTGCGGCGGGTGCCGTGGGGAAGTACGTACTCGTGGGAGCAGGTGCCTGATGGTCAATCCCTTCGCAGAGGCACGTTCCCCCTGGCAGGGATGGCCGGAGATCGCCGACCCACAGATCGCCGGCGCATCGGGCTGGGTCGATGTGAGCCACCCGATCACTGAAGATCTCTCACGGGCCCCGTCGTTTCCGCAGCCGGTTATCAGGAAGATCGAGAATCTCCCTGACGATCCGGCCAACGTGACGCACGTAAGCATGGCTGTACACCACGGAACACACGTAGACGCGCCGAGCCATTTCTACGCTGACGGACCCACAATGGACCAGATCCCGCTCGAGCACCTGTACGGTCCAGGCGTTCTTTACCGGGTTGCTGCCGAAGCGGGGGCGGAGCTGAGCGTTGAGCAGATCCAGGGCTCCGGACCCGCTCCGCAGCCCGGAGACATCGTGCTGATCGACACCGGATGGCACCGGTACATGAACCAGGAACTCTACATCGATGCGCCGTCACTGAGCGTGGAGGCTGCGGAATGGCTCCGCGACGCCGGCGTCAAGCTAGTCGGCATCGACGCGAGCACCCCTGATCTTCCCGCGCATAGAAGAACTCCCGGCTTCGACTGGCCCGTGCATCAGATCCTGCTTGGATCTGGGGTCCTCATAGCAGAGCACATGGCCAACCTGAGCGCCCTGGAGCCCGGGGCGATCGAGGCGTTCTTCGGCGTGACGGCCTTCGTTGGCGCAGATGCCGGCCCGGCCAGGGTGATTGCGAGAAACGTTCATGACTGACTCGAACGTGGCAGACATGCCTGATCTCACGGAAACAGCAGCGAAACCGTCGGCGAACGCCTCACTCCCGCTCGCAGGAGTCCGGGTTCTCGATTTGACAGGCTTTCTGTCGGGGCCCTTTGGAACGCAGATCCTGGGTGACCTCGGCGCCGAGGTCCTGAAGATTGAACCGCCTGCGGGAGACAACTCACGAACTGTGCCCCCGCACTTCGTGGGCGATACCAGCGTCTACTATCTCAGCACGAACCGGAATAAGAAGAGCGCGGTCATTGACCTGAAGGATCCCGAGGGCCAGAGGGTCGTCAAGGCCCTGATGGCCAAGAGCGACATCGTCCTGGAAAACTTCAGGCCTGGTGCCTTGAAGCGCCTCGGACTCGACTATGCGACGGTCGCTGCCGGGGATCCGAGCGTCATTTGGTGTTCTATCAGTGGTTTCGGCCAGGATGGCCCCTATGCGCACCGCCCCGCATACGACATGATCGTCCAGGCCTACTCCGGCGGCATGAGCCTCACCGGTGAGCGCGGCGGACCACCAGTCCGGGCCGGACTGCCCATCGGCGACCTGACGGCAGGACTGTACGGAGTAATTGCCGTGCTCGCCGCACTCAACAGGCGCGCGGCAACGGGGCTGGGTGATTACATCGACATTTCCATGCTTGACTGTCAGCTTGCGTTCCTGAGCTACCAAGGCGCCTACTACCTCCACTCCGGAAAGGTCCCGGGGACCCAGGGGCGGTCCCATGACTCCATTCCGACGTATCGCTGTTTCGAAGCAAGCGACGGGATCGAAGTAGCCGTGACTGCCAATACTCAGAAAATGTGGGAATCCCTGTGCCAGGTTCTTGGTCTGAGCGAGCTCGCTAAAGACGAGCGATTCCTCACACTCGCTGACCGGCACCGAAACCGTGCTGAGTTGGAGCCCGCGCTCGAGGACGCCTTCCTGGCACGCGGCGCCGACGAATGGGTTTCGCTGCTGACCGAGGCCGGTGTTCCCGTCGCCCCGGTGAACACCGTTGACCGTGCCCTCGCGGATCCGCAGGCACGCCACCGAAACATGGTCGTGGAGTTGCAGGACGAACACGAAGGAACCATTCGGGTAGTCGGCAATCCGCTGAAGTTCCGCAGCATCTCTAACCAGCTGCTGAACTTTCCGCCGAAGCTTGGTGAGCACACCGAGGAAATCATCGCATTGTCGGGAGTTACTCATGGTGAGTGAGGTTCGCATCGGAGTGGTCGGACTGGGGAATATGGGCTCAGCCCTTGTCCAGCGGCTGCTGGGAATCGGGACCGAAGTCGTTGTCTACGACGTGCGAGCTGAAGCCGTGGACGCAGCGGTCCGTCTCGGGGCGACGGCCGCCTCTGGTCCGAGCGACGTCGGGGGACGCTCCGACGTCGTCCTGTCGTCTCTTCCGGGGCCCGCGATAGCACTGGAAGTAGCCCGGGAGGTCGGCGCGGGCGCGCGTCTGCACGCGTATGTGGAGACGTCCACCGTAGGCCCTGACACGGTTCGGAAGATCGCAGCTGAACTGCGGGTACCCGTCGTAGACGCGCCGCTCAGCGGAGGACCGCGGGGGATCCTGAGCGGCAATCTCACCAGCTACGTTTCGGGGCCCGGGGCAGTCAGAGACCAGATTGCGGCGTGGTTCGACGAACTCTGTCCCGTCCGGATCGTGGTGGGCGAGGAGCCAGGCGTCGCGCAGATCGCGAAGCTTGTGAACAATGCCATCTCCCTGAGCAGCATGGCGATCGCCTGTGAGGCGATTGCCGTTGGTGTGGCTTCGGGCGTCGATCCGAAGACCATGGTTGAAGCAGTGAACCGTGGAACGGGACGGAATTCAGCGACTGAGCACAAAATTCCTGCCTCAGTCCTGAGCGGAACGTTCGATTTTGGTGGACCGGTTTTCCTCGCGGAGAAGGATCTGGAACTTTACCAGTCACTGGCTGAGGAGACGGGAATCCGCAGTCCGCTCACACATTCAGCGCTCGAGGCTTTTCGGGAAGCGATCCTGAAATTCGGCCCGCACTCGGATTACACCGAAATTGCACGAGTATTTGAGAGCGAAGTCGGAGCAGAAATTCGCCATCGGCCCGTTGTGTCCGGCGGGGTAAATGGTGGCGGTTGGCGATCCGAACAATTGGATTGAACTATCAGAGGATAAAAAAGAATGACATTTGATCTCAACAGCATCGTAGCCATTGACGTTCATGCACACTCGATGGTGAGCCATGAGCACCCGGAGCTTGCCGACGACGAGATGAACCAGCACATTGTTCAGGATGCTAAGAAACGCTGGAAAACGGACCTGACGACCATTTCGGTGGACGAGACGGCTGCGTATTACCGGGAACGCAACATGATGGCAGTCATATTCACTGTTGACTCAGAGTCGGGGCTCGGTGAACGCCGGGTTCCGAACCGGGAGGTGCTCGACGGCGCACTGCGGAACCCGGATGCTCTGATTCCGTTCGCGAGTATCGACCCATGGAAGGGCCGCATGGGTGTGGCGGAGGCGAAAGACCTGATCGCCGCAGGCGTAAAGGGGTTCAAGTTCCATCCGAGCATCCAGGCTTTTTATCCGAACGACCGACGGGCCTACGCGCTCTATGAAGTCATCGCCGAGGCAGGTCTGACTGCTCTCTTCCATTCCGGCCAGACGGGTGTCGGCAAGACTTCACCGGGCGGAGGCGGAGTCCGGCTGAAATACTCCAACCCGATGTTCCTCGATGATGTTGCTGCGGATTTTCCGGACATGTCCATCATCATCGCGCACCCTTCGTTCCCCTGGCAGCAGGAGGCCCTGGCGGTCGCCCTGCACAAACAGAACGTTTATATCGATCTTTCAGGCTGGTCGCCCAAATACTTCCCCGAAGAGCTGGTGCATTACTCAAACACGCTGTTGAAGCACAAAATCCTGTTTGGCTCGGATTTCCCGCTCATGACTCCCGATCGCTGGATTGCAGATTTCGAACAGCGGGAGTTCCGTGACGAGGTTCGCCCTTTGATCCTGAAGGCCAATGCAGCCAAGCTGTTTGGCTTCTCGCAGTGAGTGAAGGCGTTTTAGGATGATTTAAGACCGATGCGTTAGAGCGGGGCACGATGAAGGGGAGGATGGACAAAAGTCCATCCTCCCCTTCATCGTCAATTATCCGTCCAGCAGGCTAAGGATCGTTCGGATGTCTGCAACTGCATCAATGTCGCGTAGCTGCTGCAGAACACTGTCAGAGGCCGCGCCAAAGATGGGATTTGCGAGGGCGATGAACTTCTGGTCAACGGCCGGGGCGCCCATTTCGAGTCCGCGGTTGAAGGCCCAGCTTGTTTCAGTGGAGCCATCGTTGAAGCGGACTGTCACTGCTGCCCAGTTGCAGTCCCCAACCGGAGGCAGGGCAGGTGCAAGCGTAATGAACTCCGGATCGATCGTCAGCGCGATCCGCTCAAGCAGAGCGGCTTCACAGATGCGGTCGTAGGTCCCCTGCTCGTAGGACTCGACTGTGACCCCGCCGTCCAGCCAGGCAGCAGCGATGCCGTAGGGCAGGCTGAACTTCCCTTCCAGCGGGGTCTGCGGCCAGGTGCGGAAGACGGCGCCACGTTCGGGGTCCGTGGGTACGGTGATTTCAACGGAGGCGATGCTTTCCCGGTCGAAGCCCGGCCGATCGATCATCGAGAACATGGCTGTGAGGACTGCATTGTTTCCGCCGCACGCCGGCCATGGTTTGAAGCTCGGACCACGGCTCAGGTTGGGTCCTCCCCTCAGCTGGTCGCTGGGAGCCCCAGCGCCGACCCTGGCAGGATCCAGCGGGCGGCCGGTATGTGTGGGAGGGAACCTGTTCTCGTCAAGGGGGCTACCGGCCCCGAGGTCGGCCGGGACACGGGTGATCCAGAAATCATGGGCCTCGGCGCCGTAGTGCACCTCGACGTGGGACTTCGGATCGCAGTACGCGGCGAAGTATCCTTTTCGTCCCTCGAAGACCGCCGGGTCTGCAGTCCATCCGGACTGGGCCAGAGTGGCAGCAAGATACCCGGCTTCTGCTGCACGGCCCGCGTGCAGGGGCTTCGTGAAAGTGCCGAAGTTCTCTGTGAGGCCCGAACTCATCGAGGCGGCGATGCTCAGTGCGAGCGTGGTCTCTTGCATGTTGAGCTTGAGGAGCTTAGCTGCAACTGTCACTGAGCCGATGGCTCCTGCCGTGCCGATGGGGTGCTGCGGCCGCCCATGGGCGAGCATGGTGGTGACACGGGCAGCTACTTCGAAGCCCGCCACCAGCGCGACGATAAGCTCCTTCCCCGTAATTTCCCGGGTCTCGGCGATCGCCAGCGCCGGCGGCAACTCAACAGCTGCGAAGTGTGGAATGTCATCAAAGTCGAGGGCATGCATAAGCGTCCCATTGGTTAGCACGGCCGAACGCGCATCCGTTTTCCTGCCGGTTGCGAGCACGGCATGACTTCCTGAACAGCCCGGCAGCCACCGGTGCAGTGCCTCGCCGATATCCGTGCGGGTTGCCGCAAGGCCGCATGCAAGGCCGTCCACGAGCATCGACTTCGCCTGATCGATCGCTTCCCTTGGAAGCTGATCGTAGCTCAGGTCCACGATGAAGCGTGCGTGCCTGGCCGCGACCGTTTCATCTGGTTGTAGCTGTGTAATTGAGCGACCGCCTAGGGTCCGCGTGATTGCCGTCATGGGCCTTGCTACCTCCTGCTTGTGAGTTGCGTCTCAGCCGAATATTAAGGTCGGCGTCCGTAGTTGGGCCAAGTTCGCTATGGCATGCCGGCCATTGCCCCGAGTGATGCAGCGCGGATACAAAGCGCCGCGTAATCTTCGCGACCATTGATCATCACGTTATGTGATTGGGGCATTATTAGATTGGTCTTTGTGACGCCTTTCACAGGTTGTAACGTCGGTCCCGGATTGGTTTACAAAACGCACTTCTAAAAGCGCATTAAAGGCCACGAACATCGAAGTTCGGGTCCGGAAAGAGAATCAAATGTCTGAGAATCTTGTTCTTTGTAGCTCTTTGAGTGAAGCGGAGAAGCATTATCTGGAACGAGTTGCCCGCTTGATTCCGGTACTGCGGGAAGAAGCCGGTGTTGCCGAAGAAAACCGCAAGGTTACTGATGCAGTAATGGCGGCAGCCGTCGATGGAGGTCTGTTTTCTGCGCTTGTTCCGGCCCGTTTCGGTGGTCAGGGGCTGGGTCTTCGCGCGCTGACCGAAGCGGCCCGCCTGCTTGCCAGGGGTGACGCTTCGACGGCGTGGGCACTCGCATTCCTCATTGAACACAACTGGATGGCCGGCCGCATGCCTATCCCGGTTCAGGAGAAGCTGTTCGCCGACCGTAACTACATGCTGGCTGCGGCCCCCCTAGTGGCTGGCGGGCCGGCCACTCGTGAATCGGACGGCAGCTACCGGATAACCGGGACCTGGCGATACGGCACCGGATACGACAACTCGGACTGGGTGTTCGTCACTTGTACGATTGAGGAGGCTGAGGGGCCCGTTGACCGCGTTTTCATGCTTCCGGCTGACGCCGTCGAGGTCGTTCAGCGGTGGGAGGCTTCGGGCATGGCCGCGACCTCGAGCCACAACCTGCGCGGAGAGAACCTGATCGTTCCCGCAGAGCGCAGCCTACCGATCCCTGACTTCGTCTCGGCGGACTCCCACGGCGGCACCGACCACGTCGAATCCATCTACCACTACCCGCTGCACTTTGGTTTGAACAACATGATGGCCGGCATCTTTGTGGGCATCGCCGAGGCCGTCCTCGATCTCTACGAGGGCAAGCTTGAGTCGAGCCGTCCCTTTGGACTCGCCAGGCGGGAACGTACGCCTTCCCGGATCCGGTGGGCAGCAGCCCGTAAGCGGATCGAGGCAGCGCGGCTGCTATACTTTGCCACCATCGACTGGACTGTTGGCCTGTGTGAGAAGCGGGAGGGCTATTCCCAGGAAGACATCGGCGAGCTTCAGCTGTCATCCCTGACCATTGCGCACATGTGTCATGACGCGGTGAACGAGCTTTGCAAGGGCATCGGCTCAAGCGCCTTTGCGCTGAAAGACCCGATCCAGCGTTACAAACGGGATATGGATGTGCTGATAAACCACGCTGGTCTCGACTGGGACGTTGTGGCGGATCGCGCTTCGCGGTGGTCACTGGGGTTCGGGGCAGAAGCTACCGACTGGCATTCCTCTCCTGCAAAGGGCAAGTGAACACCATGCACACCACAGACATCACCAGTGCCGAAAAGCTGGTCCGCGCCCTTTTCGGCGCACATACCGATGCTGCAGACCTGATTCCTGAGGACTTTGCAGTGGACATCCCCCGCCTCGGCCGGATGGAGGGCCGGCAGGCGTTTGAACGGGGCCTGCGCTCCTGGCGGGAGAGGTACCCGTATGACTTGGTTGCTGTGGAAGTACGCAATGTCATCACTACGGACGAGGGCGAGGTATCGGAATTCCGCCTGCAGCTGCGGGAAGGTGATCGTGAGTTTACCCTTCCCGTTGCCGTGGTGGTGTCCGGCGACAACGGGGCACAGCTCCTGCGGATGTACCACTCCGAGCGTCTGATCCATGGGGAGCGAAGGGGGCGGCGGGCAGTGTGGCCTGCCCAAGAGGGTCAGAACCCCACTGGATTGGATGAGTATCACCCGGCCATCAGCAGCTACATGACAGCAATCGCCAGCGGTGACGCTGGAAATGTCACTGCGAGGCTCGCCGAAGGGGCTGCGCTGGACAACGGTGTGCGGCCGGTAAGCGACGCCGAGGAATTGCGCGCGATCTTCACCGCGATGGTACGCACGGGCGGCGCGCGCCTGGTTCGGCGCAACGAGTTCGACGACGGAAGGACTGTTGCGCTCGAGTACACGAGCCTGCCGCGGCCCGGTGTTGCCGCGGGCGCGCCCCGGACACCGCCAGGAGGGGGCATCGGCATCTACGACTACGACGGCGGGCATCTCATCCGCGCGATCCGAATGTACGACGATTTCGATCCGGACATGCTCATCGCTGCGGGAAGAACAGCTCAGAACTGAGACTTCACAAGGCGTTCTGGGGGATCGCACAGAAAAACTAGGGAGAAGAATGATGTCCAAGATAAAGGCGCCCCGGGGACTGATGGTGGCCGCTGCTCTTTCACTCGCGCTTGCAGCCACCGGCTGTGGGGGCGGAGCCTCAGCAAAACCCGTCCCGGGTGGGCAGGCAGAGGCCAACCCGGAAATAGCGCAGCTCATCGAGGAAGCCATGGAGGGCGGGCCAGTCACCGTCTACGCTGTGATCGACGAGCGCATGGTGCAGAAGGTCCAGAAGGCATTCACTGAGGAGTACGGTGTCGAGCTTTCCTACATGCGCGCCACGGCTGCGGAGATCGCCCAGCGTTTCAGCGCGGAAGCCGAAGCTGGAGCCCCGGTTGCCGACGTTTTACTAAACCTGAATGACGGCTTCATTGATGACTCCCTGGCGAGTGGAACGCTGACTCCGCTCGAGGACGCAGGGATTCCGGGTTACCCGAATGCCCTGGCCGATGAGGCAGTTAGCGACGGCGCGGCAGTTGTCCAGCTTTCGCAGCTGGCTATCGCCTACAACACGGATAGGGTCAGCGATGTCGGGGGCTGGAAGGATCTGCTTAAGCCGGAACTGCAGGACAAGGTCGTAATCGGCTCGCCTGACAACGGAATCTACAACTCCTTGTTCTACAGCCTTTCAGAGGAATACGGGCAGGACTATCTCCAGGACCTGGGTGGGCAGATCGACCGGGTATATTCGAGTGGTTCGCAGATCATTGAGGCAATCAGCTCCGGTGAGGCCTACGCAGTGGCGGGGACCCTGGCCGCGGCCATCGAGATAGCCCAGCAATCGGGAGCACCGGTTGATGCCGTCGTCCCGGACCCAACCCTGTTGGCTCCGACGATGCTTGCGATCAATAGTGAAGCACCCAATTCCGCAGGTGCGCGCCTGTTGGCCTACTTCCTCACCACAGAGGCCGGCCTCGAGGCACTCAACGACGGCCCTGGCCTCGTCGCTCCAACCTCCGACGACGTACTGAACTCCGGCTGGGTCTACGGTCCCACCCTCGACGCCGAAGCGAAAAAGCACTCCGCTGAGATTCGCAAGAGCCTCGGCATCCAATAGCACCGGCGGGCTGGGGCCTGTTTCGAGACCCCAGCCCCCGGTTGCCCCTGGGAGCTGGGCTCCCACATGTAAGAAAGAAGTCAAAGGTGACTAAAACTCTCGACATCATTCCCGTCGTCAAGGAACGACGCCCGATGCGGACGCGGATAAGGTTCACCCCGTTCAACACACTGGGCACGTTAATTGCCGCGGTACTGACTCTCCTGGCATTCCTGCCCCTGCTTGCAGTGCTGGTTCGGGCGTTCTTTCAGGACGGCTCGTTCAATCCTTCGGCGATCTACGAGACGCTCGCCATTCCTGGGCTTGGCCAGACTCTGCTGAACACGTTTTCGGTGACCATCGCCAGTGGCGCCATAGCCCTTGTCTTTGGCAGCATCCTGGCGTGGCTGAACGAACGGACCGACGCCCGCCTTGGGCTGTTCACTGACGCGCTGCCTCTGGTGGCCTTCGTCCTGCCCCCCATTGCCGGTGCGATCGGCTGGGTCCTCCTGCTGTCACCGACGGCTGGCTACCTGAACGTCCTCGTCCGGGAATTTGCCGGATTCTTCGGTGCTGACCTTAGCGAGGGTCCCTTCGACATCTACTCCTGGGGCGGACTCTGCTTCGTTTATGTCATTTACCAGGTTCCGTTTGCCTTTATGTTCGTTTCCGCTGGTCTGAAGAACATGGATACCTCCCTCGAGGAGGCCTCGAGGGTCGCAGGGCGAAGCCTCGCCGGAACACTTATGAGGATCACGCTCCCGGCGCTTGCGCCGGCCCTCGCCGGTGCCCTGTTACTGACGGTGTGGACGTCGCTGGCACTGTATTCGATCCCCTCGGTGATCGCCACCGGTGCGGAGATGAAGGTGCTGACGGTTGAAATCGTGAACGCGGTAGCCTTCACATACCCCGCCCGCACCGACATTGCCGTGGGACTCAGCTTCATCATGATCATCGCGGTAGGAGGTGTGTGGCTCCTCCAGAACCACATTGTGCGCAACTCCCGCCACGCGACGGTCGGCGGCAAGTCACGCGCCGCAACGCCGATGAAGCTCGGCCGGTTTCGCCCCTTGGCTCGTGGACTCTTCTGGCTCTATGCTGCCGTGGCCACCGTCCTCCCCATTGGTGCGCTGCTGCTCGTTACCCTCACCGGGTACTGGACCCCCAACATCAACTGGGGGCAGATGAGCCTGGAGCCATTCCGCCGCCAGGTTCTGGAGAGCCCGGTTGCGCGGGAAGCGCTGACCAACAGCCTGTCCCTGGGCGTGGTGGGAGCGACGATCGCTATCACCATGGCGGCAGTAATCGCCCTGTTCTTCCTGAAGCTCCCCGCGGGAGTTGCACGAACCATCGACGGCGCGATCAAGCTTCCATCAACTCTCTCGCACATCGTGCTGGCTGTGGGCTTCATCTTCATCCTCGCCGGCCCCCCGCTGAGCCTTTCCGGGACCTGGCTGATCCTGCTCCTGGCATACATTGCGCTCTACTACCCGCAGGGGGCGGTCGCCGCGGACAGTGCAGCGTCGCAGGTCGCTCCCGAGCTCGGCGAAGCATCGATGGTATCGGGGGCCTCACAGGGCAAGACGTTTGTTCGCGTGTACCTGCCACTGATGCTCCCGGGGCTTATTGCAGGCTGGGCCATGCTGTTCGTACGCATGGTGGGCGACCTCTCCGCATCCGCCGTGCTGGCGGGAACCGGCAACCCGGTTGTCGGACGACAGATTCTCGAAATCTTCCAAAACGGAACGTTCTCACTGATGGCTGCGCTCGCCATGGCTCTCACCTTTATTTCGGCAGTCGTAGTCATCGGACTGACCATCGTTTCGCGTCGCGCGGCCCGTTGGTCTGTCAACGCAGGGGCGGGTTCACGAAACAAGAAGGGCATGAAATGACAGTATTGACGACTCCGTCGCAGACGGAGGGCATCCCGGCCGATCTTGAGCCTATGGTGTCGATCCGCTCATTAAAGAAGGAATTCCGCCGGAAGAACGGTGACCTCGTTGCCGCGATCGATGACGTATCGGTCGATGTGCAGCCGGGCGAGTTCCTCGTACTGCTCGGCCCGAGTGGGTGCGGAAAGACCACTCTCCTGAGAACCATCGCGGGGCTCGAAATGCCGGATTCGGGCGGAATCCACATCGCCGGCAGGCCGGTTTTCGATTCCAAAACGAATGTGGTGCTGCCGCCTGAGCGACGCGACCTGGGCATGATCTTCCAGTCGTATGCCCTGTGGCCCCATATGACCGTGCTGAAGAACGTGGAGTATCCGTTGAAGGCCCGCGGAGGGGGACTCACGAAGACCCAGATACGGGAGAAGGCCAACCGCATCCTTGGTCTCCTCGGCCTAAGCGAGATGGCGGAGTCATACCCCAGCCAGCTCAGCGGCGGTCAGCAGCAGCGCGTCGCGCTGGCACGTGCGCTGGTCGGCGGCCGCCGGCTCATCTTGTTCGATGAACCGCTCTCAAACGTTGATGCGAAGGTGCGTGAGTCGTTGCGCAGGGAGCTCAAGATTATGCAGTCTGAGCTCGGGTTCAGCGCAGTCTATGTCACGCACGATCAGACGGAAGCGATGGAACTGGCGGACCGGATTGCCGTCGTCAAGAGCGGCCGGGTTGAGCAGATCGCTACTCCTCAGGAACTCTACGATCGTCCGGTGTCCCGGTATGTCGCAGACTTCATCGGCGGGGCAAACCTCGTTGACGGGACCGTCATTTCCGCGCACGAAAACGCGATGGTTACGGTTCAGACCGTGTTTGGCGAAGCTGTGGCACAGGGAGAATCCTTCTCCATTGGGGACACTGTAGTGCTGTTGGCACGGCCGGAACGGTGCGAAGTGACTCTCGAGCAGCCGGAGGGGGGAAACGTCTGGCGTGTCAAGCTGGGCCGTCGGGTCTTCTATGGGGCGCACGTGGAGGTTGAAGGGGAAGCCAACGGGGTTGTGTTCCGGGCCTGGATCAAAGACGGGTCCTTGCCGCACGGCACCTCCGAAGCATGGCTGCGGGTCGCTCCGGAGCACATGAGCGCCATTCGGCCCTAACCCCTGTCGATAAGCTGGTGTGGCTTTCCTCACAGCTAATTGATAATCAACGGAGATTTCGATGGATCTACGACAACTGGAGTATTTCGTCACGGTTGCCCGTCTTGGACACTTCACGCAGAGTGCCGAGCACCTGTATGTCGGCCAGCCGGCATTGTCCCAGGCGATTCGGCGGCTGGAGCGACAGCTGGGCGTTGAACTGCTCAACCGCTCGGTACACCCCATTGCGCTTACGTCAGCCGGGCGCGCACTGCTGCCCTATGCCCAGCGTGCAGTCGAGGCCGTCGCAGAGGCGCGGGAGGAGTTCGGGCTGGTGGGCGGGGCGCCCAGCGGCCGGGTCACTGTGGGTGCCATGGCATCGGTGGGACCGGTGGAGCAGGTGATCGCTGAGTTCGATCGGCGGTACCCGGACGTCGAGGTGGTGATGCGTGAGGGGACTACCGGGCGGCTCGTGGCTGATCTGGTTGCGGGACAGGTTGACGCTGTCATCGCCACCCTGATTCGTCCGCTGCCAGCCATGGTGGAGAGCGCCATCGTTTTTGGTGAGCCGATGAAGCTGATGGTCCCGCTTGACTCGCCGTTCGAGCAAACGGTCCGGCTGACGGACCTGGACGGACAATCATTCCTAATGCCAGCCGAGGGAAGCGGGGTGCGCACCGTTATCGAAGCAGGGATCGAGAAAGCAGGCATCAAGTGGCGTAGGGGGCCCGAGAGCAATGACGTGCAGCGTCAGCGGGTTCTGGTTTCCCAGGGGGTAGGTCTGGCGATCGTACCGGCCAGTGCCATGCCGGTGGGCACGGCGCCGGTGAAATTCCTGGACTTCGCTGAACCGATGCGCCGGGAGGTGGCGCTTATGTGGGCGCGCGACCGACGCCACTCAAGCAGTATTCGGGGATTCCTGGAGGTGGCGCGGCGGGAGCTGACCATGTTCGGAATGGGAGAGAGGGCCGACGTGTAGGCGCAATCTATCCAGTCCAGCGGGGTGTCGGCTTGCCAGGACTGCCGTCAGCCACGCCCCTCCAGCTTTATCGAAATCCTGTCCGTTTCCCGAAAGAGGCACTGCACTATGACCATGAATTTTGAACACACAACTTTGGGCCAGCGTGTCCTTTTCGGGACGGGGCGAGCGGCCGGACATCTGAACGCAGAGCTCGAACTGCTTGGCGTCTCCCGCCCGATGATCATCGCTGCTGATCCGGAACGGGCTCTCGCCGAGCAGGCCACTGCGAAGGTCACCCCCGCCCTGTGGTGGGATGAGGTTGCCCAGCACGTACCCGTTGAGGTCGCTGATAGGGCACGTGCCGCGGCCGGGCGAGACTCGGTGGACGTGTTGATCTCTGTCGGAGGCGGCTCCACCACCGGTCTGGCCAAGGCTGTTGCACTGACTACGGGCTTGCCGATCGTAGCTGTTCCCACCACTTATGCCGGTTCCGAGGCGACCAATGTCTGGGGGATGACGGAGAACCGCACCAAGACCACTGGCACCGATCCGAAGGTTCTGCCCGTAACCGTCGTGTATGACGCCGAGCTCTCCAAAACGCTCCCCGTAGGCCTGTCGGTGGCTTCAGGGCTTAATGGCATGGCCCACTGCGTGGACTCCCTGTGGGCTCCTCGCACTGATCCGATCAGCCAGGCCTTGGCTTTGGAGGGTGCGCGTGCCCTGGCTCAGTCCCTGCGGGGGATTGTGGCAAGCGCCGATGACATGGAAGCCCGAGAGCAGGCGTTGTACGGCTGCTATCTTGCCGCCGTGTCATTCGCCGGGGCAGGGTCCGGGCTGCACCATAAGATCTGCCACGTACTCGGGGGAACGTTTGACCTGCCCCACGCACAGACTCATGCGGTCATACTGCCCCATGTCCTGGAGCTCAATGGCCCCGCTGTGCCGGATCTGGCAAGCAGGCTGGCCCACGCCCTGGGGCGACCGGCTTCGGCAGATGACGGCTCCGCCGCTGCAGTGGCTGCGCTACGGGATCTTTACGCGGCGGTTAAGGCACCCACCAAGCTGGCTGCTTACGGCTTCACCGCCGAGGGTGTTCCGGAAGCAGTTGACCGCATCGTGAGCGCTTCCCCGGCCTCTAACCCCGTAACCGTCACCGAACAGAACATTGCCGGTCTCCTCCGTGCCGCCCTGACCGGTGAACCGGCTGCCGTCACAGTCTGAGGGTGCGGCAGCCACAGAACGATCCGAGAGGACTAATAGACCATGACCAACACCATAAGTGTCTCTGACGGAGCTCCGACCGGGGACTGGGACAATGAGCAGACCCGCCGGGAGGTCGAGCTCACTCAGCGTGTGCTGGGTTCGTTTGATGCCACCGAGGACGTCCGGCTTAAGGAACTGATGCAGTCGCTGGTGAAGCACCTGCACGCGTTCATCAGGGACGTCCGTCTGACCGTTTCCGAATGGGAGCAGGCCATCGAATTTCTTACCCAGGTCGGGCACATCACGGATGACCGCCGGCAGGAGTTTGTGCTGCTGTCAGACGTGCTTGGTGCCTCCATGCAGACCATTACGGTCAATAATCCTGCCCGCGGGAACGCCACTGAGGACACTGTGTTCGGTCCGTTCTTTGTCGACAACGCGCCGGAGATCCAGACCGGCGAGGATATCTCCGGCGGTGCCAACGGTCAGCCCAGCTGGATCGAGGGCTCGGTCCGCAATGTCCGCGGCGAGGCAATCCCCGGCGCGCGGATTGAAGTCTGGGAGGCAGACGAGGACGGCTTTTATGATGTCCAGTATGAAGACCGGAGGGTGGCTGGGCGAGCCTGTCTCCGTTCCGGGGCCGATGGCAGCTACGCGTTCTGGGGACTGACCCCAACCCCGTACCCGATCCCGCACGACGGGCCGGTGGGACGGTTGTTGAGCGCAACAAACCGCTCTCCGGTGCGGGCAGCACATCTGCACTTTATGGTCAGCGCACCCAATTATCGGACCTTGGTCACGCATATTTTTGTCGAAGGGGACCCCCAGCTTGAAATTGGCGACTCCGTTTTCGGTGTGAAGGATTCCCTGATCAAGCCGTTCTATGAACAGCCAGCCGGAACCCCGGCTCCTGCCGGACGCGATCTGGGGGACCGCACCTGGACGCGCGTTCGCTTCGACATCGTCCTCGCGGATGAGGTCGAAGCGGAAACTGCAGTGGGTTGAGCCGGCTTCGCCGGGGTGGTAGACCGTAAGGACGCTTAGTGCCGACCGGAAGGAAAGCATCATGTCCGAACGCGGAAACAGCACCCACGGGCGCCGCATGGATGACACCATGAAGCACGAGACGCTTAACCTCACCCGCAACGCTGTCTCAGATCCCCGGGTCTGGCGCCAGCCGGAACCGGTGGCCGATGACACGGACAGCATGGAGGTTCAGGACGCCATGGGGACGTTCACCGAAGCGTCCACGCTCCAGCCGGAGGGGGATGACTGAGAATGCCGAAGACAACCAAGACCGGCAAGGTGAAAAAGAGTGAGTTGCCCTCGACACTTCAGCGCTCAGAAAAGAAGGCACGAAAAACCTTCGCAAAGACCTACGACTCAGCTCTGAAGGAATACGGCGACGAGCAGCGCGCCGCCCAGACGGCCTATGCGTCGCTGAAGCACACCTATGAAAAGGTCGGCGATCACTGGGAACCCAAGGAATCCAAGGGGCCCTCGGACAAGAGGGCTGAGGAGGGCAGGCGCTCGAACGCGAAGACCGCCGGGGGAGTGGATGTCAACGCTTCCAAGGGGCACCTGTACGACGTCGCATCCCGGCTGGACATCACCGGCCGCTCCCGGATGACTAAGGAGGAACTGGTGGATGCCATCCAGAAGGCGAACGAGAAGGAAACCCGGAGCTCCCGCGGGTCTTAGCCTTCGGCTACACAATTCCGCGCGATCTTGGTGCCGCAGATTACGTGCGCCCAGAATGGGGACCGCAAGCTTCCCTGACCGCTGCACCCACGGGCACCGGGCGGGGTTAGGACACTGGTCTTCAGGAGAATCATGGGCGCACCCGGCACGGACGCTGGAGTCCACACGGACGTAGTCATTGTTGGGGCCGGCCTCGCCGGTCTCGCTGCCGCAGACAAATTGCGCGGCACCGGTCTGAGGGTCGACGTCGTCGAAGCGTCCACCCGGATAGGCGGCAGGGCGTTCGGCTGGTACTGGCCCGCTGCGGACCGCATGATCGATCTGGGCGGCACCTGGCTGCTGCCCGGCTTCGACACTACGCGCTCGCTGGTCCGGGAACTCGGGCTCGACCTGTACGACTCACCGGCCGCGGACCGCTACCTGACGCATTTCCGCAGCGGCATCCGGGCCCAGCAGTACCCGCAGGACGACGCCGCCCTCACGGGAAGCCTGGAACTGTTGGAAAACCTCTCCGCCGGGGAGCCGGCCACGGCCCAGTCCGTCCTGGAGCAGGCTGGACTGGCACCGGACATCCGGGACTGGCATGCCGCCACGCAGCGCTATCTGGCCGGGGCGCCGCTGGAGGACCTCGACGCGGCCCACCTGCTGCTGGACTCCACTGAACTCCGCGATCCGGAGCACTACCGCAGCCAGATCCGCGGCACGACGGCGGTCCTCGCCGCCGGGCTGCTGGGCCGCTCCGAAGCCCGCCTGCACCTCGAGGCGCCGGTGCGGGACATCGTCCGCACCGCTGCCGGTTACACGGTCCACGCAGGCGGTGAAGTCTTCCAAGCCCGCGCCGTCGTGCTGGCCGTGCCGCTCAATACCCTAAAGGAGATCACGGTGCCTGGGGACCTGCTCGGTCCGCTGGCCCCCTTCCTGTCCGGCGGCCAGCCCGGTGCGTCACGGAAGGACTGGTTCGTGCTCGACGGGATCACCGGGCATTGCCGGGTCTTCGCCTCCGAAGGGCCGTTTGGCTACTTTCGCACCGAAGCGCACCTGCCCGACGGCGGGACGCTGGCTGTCGGGCTTGCGCCGGCGGCCGAAGGGGTGCCGGACGCCGGTGAGCTTGAAGCCGGGATCCGTACCTATCTCCCGGATGCTCGGGTGCGGGCACACTTCAGCTATGACTGGAGCGCCGATCCCTGGGCCCGCGGCACCTGGCTCGCCCCGCCCGTCGGTTACACCGCCGCCCTGGCGGCGGGGCTCCCGGAGAGCACGGGATTCGCGCTTGCCGGCGGGGACGTCTCCGACGCGTTCCCGGGAACGCTGGAGGGCGCCGTCGTGACCGGCCGCCGCGCCGCCGACGAAGTGAGGGCCCACCTGGCAGCGTCTCCCGCCGTCGTGCCCTGACGCACCCGCCCGCACCTGTGATTTGTGTTACAGGCGGGACGTAGGGCAAGCTAGCTCCACTAATCGTCAGCTCGCTTACTTATTCCTGGGGGTGGAGATGGGCCGCAGCATCAGCGTGCCTGCGCAGACCGAGCCGGAGGGCCTGCTGGGCTCGATCGACACATCCGTCAACAACTTCATGGAACCCATTGCGACTGCGTTCAATGACCTCGTCTTCTTCCCGCTGACCATCGGGGACTTCAGCTTTCCCGTTGTTGTGGCCTGGCTGATCATCGCCGGGATTGTGATCACCTGCTACTTCGGATTCATCCAGTTCCGCGGGCTGAAGGTCTCCGTGGAGGTGGTCCGCGGCAAGTTCTCCACCAAACAAGACCCCGGGGAAGTACCGCATTTCCATGCGCTGACCTCCGCGCTCTCCGGAACGGTGGGACTCGGCAACATCGCCGGCGTCGGCGCAGCCATGGCGCTCGGCGGGCCCGGCGCCACGTTCTGGATGATCCTGGCCGGGCTGCTGGGCATGGCCACGAAATTCGCCGAATGCACCCTGGGCGTCAAATACCGTCAGGTCCACGAGGACGGCACAGTCAGCGGCGGGCCGTTCAAATACCTGCCGGTGGCCTTCAAGCGCTTCGGCTCGCTGCCCGCCAAAGTACTGACGGGGATCTTCGCAGTGGCCATCCTGCTGTTCGGCGTGGCCGGCGGCAACATGTTCCAGGCCAACCAGACCTTCGCACAGGTCCGGAACGCGACCGGCGGCGAGGAAGGGTTCCTGGGTTCGGACGGCGCCGCGCTGGTCTTCGGCGTCATCCTCGCCGTCCTGGTTGCCGTAGTCATCCTGGGCGGCATCAAGTCCATCGGCTCCACCACCTCCAAGCTGGTTCCGGCCATGGCTGCGGTTTACATCCTCGCCTGCGGTGCGGTCATCGCCGCGAACTTCGAGAACATCCCCGCTGCCTTCGGTGCGATTATCGAAGGTGCGTTCCGTCCCGAAGGCTTCGCCGGCGGAATCCTCGGCGTGATGATCATTGGTTTCCAGCGGGCGTCCTTCTCCAATGAGGCCGGCGTCGGTTCCGCCGCAATCGCCCACTCCGCGGTCAAGACCCGCCGCCCGGTCAGCGAGGGCTTCGTGGCCATGTTTGAGCCGCTGGTGGACACGGTGCTGATCTGCACCATGACGGCCCTGGCCATCATCATGGCCGGAGCACCCAGCCTGCAGGCCGGCATCGACCAGGTGCAGGGCGGCGGCGGTGCTCCCGACGGCGTCATTCTCACCTCCGATGCGTTTGCCACCGTGCTGCCGTGGTTCCCGGTCGTGCTGGCGGTCGCCGTCGCACTGTTCGCCTACTCCACCCTGATCACCTGGTCCTACTACGGGCTCAAAGCCTGGGAGTACCTCTTCGGCCGGGGCCGGAAGCGGGAAATCACGTACAAGGTCATCTTCCTAACCTTCACCGTGGCCGGCTGCATTCTCTCCTTCAGCCAGGTCATTTCCTTTACCGATGCTGCGCTGTTCATCTGCGCATTTGTGAACCTGCTCGGTGTGTACCTGATGCTGCCGGTGATCAAGCGGGAGATGAAGAAGTACCTCGCAGACCGCAAGAGCGGCAAGCTGGACATCCTGGGCATCGAAGACGAGGACATTGAGGATGCCGCTCCGGCGCGCTAGGCGTTCGTCCTAGCCGCGGCCGAGGTACGGCATGCCTGCCGCCGTGAGAATCACGGATCCGGCATTGGCCGACGCCGGCAGTTCAGCCATGAACACGACCGTGCGGGCCGCCTCTTCCGCAGGGAAGGTGGGCTCCACTTTGCGGTTGCCGTCCGGCTGAAGCGCTCCGCCGCTGGTGATGCCGGCCAGCAGTCCGGTGGCGGCGTTGCCGATGTCGATCTGGGCGCAGCTGATTCCCCATGCCCTGGCGTCCAGATCTATGGACTTCGTGAGCCCGGTGACGGCATGCTTGGTGGCCGTGTACGCAGCGGCCAGCGGGCGGGGCGCGATCGCGGAGAGGGAGCCGTTGTTGATGATCCGGCCGCCCTGCGGGTCCTGGTCCTTCATCTGCCGGAACGCAGCCGCGGCGCAGAGCATGGTGCCGGTCAGGTTCACCGCGATGGTGTCGTTCCAGTCGTCGAGGCTGATCTGATCCACGGAGCCGGACGGTCCGAAGCTGCCGGCATTATTGAACAGCACGTCCACCCGGCCGAACCTGTCCACTGCTTCGCGGAAGAGGCGCTCGACGTCGCCGGGCTGGGTGACGTCCGCCGCGACCACCAGGGCGCGCGCATCGCCGTCGGCCGTTTCCGTCAGCGCCTCTTCCCGCCTGCCTGCGAGCACAACCTGCCAGCCTCTGGCCAGGAACTCCCTGGCGGTGGCCCGGCCGATTCCCGAACCCGCACCGGTGATAACGGCTGTCCGCAACCCTCCAAAACTCATGACCATATCCTGCCGTATTCCCCGAAATAGCAGAAAGTGCCCGTTTCAGCGCTGAAACGGGCACTTTCTGCCATTTCGGTGAGAAGGGCGGGCAGGGGCGTTGACCGGCCGGACCGGCGCGCCTAGTGTCTACCCAACTTGTCTACGGGCAGGACCGGATCCAACCGGCCCGGCAAAAACAAAGGGGTTTTTGTGCATTTTCCGGCAGCGCAGTACGAACAGGTCCTTGATCCTATTGGCGACTCCCTGGTGCTTTCCGCCATCCTCGCCGCGCTCCCGCTGCTCCTGCTCTTCGTGATGCTCGGCGTCTTCCGGCTCAAGGCCTACCAGGCGGGAATCATCTCGCTGGTCCTGTCTATCCTGCTGGCGCTGTTCGGCTGGGGTATGCCGCTGGACCAGACCCTCTCTGCCACCGCCCTGGGTGCGTTCTACGCCATCTTCCCGATCCTCTGGATCCTCATCAACGCCCTGTGGATCTACAACCTCACGGTGGCAACCCCGTGGTTCGACGTACTGGGACGGACCATCCGCTCCATCTCCGATGACCTGCGGATCCTGTCCATCCTGATCGCGTTCTGTTTCGGTGCCCTGCTCGAATCGCTGGCTGGTTTCGGCGCCCCGGTAGCCATTGCCGCCGCGATGCTGATGGCCGCCGGCATGAAACCGCTGAAGTCGGCGATCGTGGCGCTGCTGGCCAACACGGCGCCGGTGGCATTCGGTGCCATGGCCGCGCCCATCATCGCGCTGAACGGCGTCACCGGCATTCCCCTGCAGGAGCTCTCCTCCATGACCGGGCGGCAGACGCCGTTTATCGCCCTTGTGGTCCCGCTGATCCTGGTGTTCCTGGTGGATGGCAAGCGCGGTGTGCGGCAGACGTGGCCGGTGGCCCTGGTGGCCGGCATCGTCTTCGGCCTGGCGCAGTTTGTGGCTTCCAACTTCTTCGTCGTGGAACTGACCGACGTCGTGGCGGCCGTCGCCACGGTGATCGCGGTGCTCGCAATGCTCCGGGTCTGGCAGCCGAAGGAACTGATCGGCATGTCCGGGGAAGCGATGGACGACGACGCCGGTGCGGTGCGCGGTGCGGCCGCCGGAGAACGTGCGGGCGAAGGCGCTGCTGAGGAAGGAACCGACACGCTGACCCGCACAGGCGGAGACGGCAGCACCTCGCAGGCTTCCGGAAGCGGCGGCTCTGGGCGGCGGTCTGCCGCCAGCGGCGGGAGCGAGGGCTCCGCAGGAGCAGGCGGACGCGATAACGCGCGGCCGCCGGCCCGCAGCGTCTGGCTCTCCGTGGCCCCGTACCTGATCATCATTGTGGTCTTCTCCCTCGCGCAGATCCCCGCCATCAAGGCATGGCTGACCCAGGTGGGCGGTGTTACCTTCCATTGGCCGGGCCTGGACGTGGTGAATTCTTCCGGAGATCCGGTGGGGGCACAGAACCTGCGCTTCGACCACCTGAAGGCCACCGGAACGCTGCTGCTGATCTCCGGGATCCTGACCATGGTTCTCTACCGGATTGCACCCGCGAAGGGGATCCGGATCTACGGCGAGACCCTGAAGGCCCTGCGCTGGACGATCGTCACAGTCTGTTCGGTGCTCGCGCTGTCCTTCGTGATGAACCTGTCCGGACAGACCACCACCCTCGGTGTCGCGCTCGCCTCCGCCGGCGGCTTCTTCGCACTTCTGTCTCCGCTGCTGGGCTGGATCGGCGTGGCGCTGACCGGGTCGGACACGTCGTCGAACTCCCTGTTCGGCCAGCTGCAGGTCGCGGCCGCCGAGGAGACCGGTCTGTCGCCCACCCTGATGGCGGCGGCGAACTCCTCCGCCGGGGTGCTGGGCAAGATGCTGTCGCTGCAGAACCTGGCCATTGCGGCCGCGGCCGTGGGCCTCAACGGGGTGGAGGGCACGCTGCTGCGCAAGCTGATCGGCTGGTCCCTGGGCCTGCTGGTCGGGATGACCCTGCTGATCTGGTTGCAGTCCACGCCGGTGCTCGGCTGGATGGTCCCGTAGGTTGGCAAGTCAAGGAGAACGTGTGAGTACGAAGCCCATGAACGCTTCCGGCATTCCTGTCGCGGATGGGGCGGCCACCGTGCTGGGCGCGGCAGCCAGGTTTTCCGTTGACCAAGGGGACCGGCTGGCGGCCAGCACGGACCGATCCGGCTTCGTGGCTGAGAGCATCCCGGACGGAGTGGTCTTCGCCCAGGACGCCGGGGAAGTAGCCGAAGTCCTGCGCCGGGCCAGCGCGCATCGGATCCCGGTGGTTCCCCGCGGGGCCGGAACAGGGCTGGCAGGCGCCTCGTCTTCCCGGCAGGGCGAAATCGTGCTGGATGTGTCCGGCATGGACTCGATCCTGCGGATCGATCCGGAGGAACAGCTCGCCGTCGTGCAGCCCGGGGTGCTGAATGCTGAGCTGAACGCTGCCGCCGCTGAGTACGGGCTGTTCTACGCCCCGGACCCGGCCAGCACCGCCATCTGCTCCATCGGCGGGAACATCGCCACGAACGCCGGCGGGATGCGCTGCGCCAAATACGGCGTCACGCGCGAAGCCGTGCTGGCGCTGCGCGTTATCCTTGCGGACGGGAGGGAACTGCGCACCGGCCGGGAGACCATCAAGGGCGTGAGCGGTTATGACCTGAACGCCCTGATGATCGGGTCGGAAGGGACCCTGGGAATCGTCGTCGAAGCAACCCTGCGGCTGCGTCCGCTGCCCGTGCAGACCGCCACGGTTGCGGCCTTCTTCCCGAACGTTGAACAGGCGGCCCGGGCGGCGTCGGCGGTTGTTGCGGCGCGCATCCAGCCGTCCATGATGGAGCTGATGGACGGGCAGACCCTCGAAGCAGTGGACGCTGCACTGGGCACGGACTACCGCTCCCGCGGTGCGTCCTTCCTGCTGGTTCAAACGGACGGACACGGCGCCTTCCTGGAGCAGGACGTGGTGATGGACGCCGTCTCACCGTTCGGGATCTGTGAACGGGCGGTCGACGACGAGCAGGCGGCCGCGCTGGTGACCGCCCGCCGGGAAGCTATCCCCTCACTCGAAAAGCTCGGTCGGGTTTCGATTGGGGACATCGGGGTGCCGCGCGGGAAACTGGCCGACGTCGTCTCCGGGCTGGAGGCGATCGCCGAACGCACGGGGGTGCGCATCTTCACCATCGCCCATGCTTCCGACGGCAACCTGCACCCGATGATCGTGATGGACCCGGAGGAGTCCGTGACGGAGGGGCCGCCCAAGGAGGCGCTGGGGGAGATGTTCCACCTGGCCAAGTCCCTGGGCGGCACGCTCACTGGGGAACACGGCATTGGCCTGCTGAAACGGGACTGGCTCCAGGAGGAGCTCGGGAACGTCTCGCTGGAAGTCATGCACACCATCCGCGCCGCGCTGGATCCGCTTGGCATCCTCAACCCGGGCAAGGCCATCTAGGAGCCGGTTGCCCTACTCGAAGACCAGTGAGACGCGCAGGTTCTCAATGGGAGCGGGGCCCAAGCCGTAAACCCACAGGACGAGCTTCTGGTTCTGCTGCACGGACAGCGATCCAGTGCGTCCGCATTGGGAGGTAGTCGTGCAGGACATGAGGGGTTGGAACAGGCCGTCACGGACGAGGTACACGTCGA
>JBELYP010000005.1:0-71231 GCA_040273995.1 Arthrobacter sp. | reverse complement strand
CAACGTCATCCTGGCCACCCCCACGGGTTCGGGGAAGTCGATGGTTGCCATCGCAGCGCACTACTACGCCATGGCCCTGGACGAGCGCAGCTACTACACCGCTCCCATCAAGGCCCTGGTGTCGGAGAAGTTCTTTGCGCTCTGCGACATTTTTGGTGCGGAGAACGTGGGCATGGTCACCGGCGATTCTTCGGTGAACAAGGACGCCCCGATCATCTGCTGCACGGCCGAGATCCTGGCGAACATTGCCCTCCGCGAAGGCGCCGACGCAGATATCGGAACCGTCATCATGGACGAGTTCCACTTCTACTCCGACCCGCAGCGCGGCTGGGCCTGGCAGGTTCCCCTGCTGGAGCTGCCCCAGTCCCAGTTCCTGCTGATGTCCGCCACCCTGGGCGATATGACCCGAATCAGCACGGACCTGTCCAAGTCCACGAACCGGGACACCGTGACGGTGTCCTCCGTGCAGCGGCCCATTCCCCTGCATTACTACTACGTTGAGACGCCGGTGCAGGAATCCCTGGAGGAACTCCTCGCCACCAAGCAGGTTCCGGTCTACGTGGTGCACTTTTCCCAGATTGAAGCGATCGACCGGGCGCAGGCGCTGATGAGCATCAACGTCTGCACCCGCGAGGAGAAGGACCGGATTGCCGAGCTGATCGCAGGGTTCCGGTTCGCCCCGGGGTTCGGCAAGACCCTGAACCGGCTCGTGCGGCACGGCATCGGCGTCCACCATGCCGGAATGCTGCCCAAGTACCGGCGGCTGGTGGAGCAGCTGGCCCAGGCCGGCCTGCTGAAAGTCATCTGCGGAACAGACACCCTCGGCGTGGGCATCAACGTGCCCATCCGCACTGTGCTGATCACTGCGCTGAGCAAGTACGACGGCGTGCGGACCCGCCCGCTGAACGTCCGGGAATTCCACCAGATCGCCGGACGTGCCGGACGTGCCGGCTATGACACGGCTGGCACCGTGGTGGTTCAGGCACCCGAACACGTCATCGAGAACGCCAAGGCGATGGCCAAGGCCAAGGCCAAGTTCGGGGATGACCAGAAGAAGCTGCGCCAGGTGGTGAAGAAGAAGCCGCAGGCCGGCTTTGTGTCCTGGGGCGAGCCCACCTACAAGAAGCTGGTAGAGGGCACCCCGGAGCCGCTGACCTCCAGCTTCAACGTCACGCACGCTATGCTGCTGAACATCCTGGAACGCCCGGGGGACCCGTTCGCGGCTGCCAAGCGGCTGCTTACCCACAACCATGAAACACGTGCCTCCCAGCTGCGCCTGATGCGCAGGGCGCTGGGCATCTACCGCGAGCTAAAGACCGCGGGGATTGTGGAGAAGCTGCCCGAACCGGAACCGGACGGACGGACGGTCCGGTTGAAGGTGCACCTGCAGCCGAACTTCGCATTGAACCAGCCGCTCTCACCCTTCGCCATGGCGGCCCTGGAAATCCTGGACCCGGAAAGCCCCTCCTACGCCCTCGACGTCGTCTCCGTCATCGAGGCGACCCTGGAAAAACCGCGGCAGATCCTCTCCGCCCAGGAGAAGAAAGCCCGCGGCGAAGCCGTCGCGGCCATGAAGTCGGAGGGCATCGAGTACGAGCAGCGGATGGCGCTCCTGGAGGAGATCACCTACCCGCAGCCCCTCGCGGACCTGCTCTTCCAGTCCTTCGAGGTCTACCGTGCCGGCGCCCCGTGGCTGGGCGACTTCGAGCTGACACCGAAGTCCGTAGTGCGGGACATGTACGAACGGGCCATGAGCTTCAGCGAATACGTGGCTTTCTACTCCCTGGCCCGCTCCGAGGGCGTAGTGCTGCGCTACCTGGCCGACTGCTACAAGGCCCTGCTGCAGACAGTCCCGCCCGAAGCGCTGCGCGAAGACCTCTCTGACATCATCGAATGGCTCGGCGAGCTGGTCCGCCAGACGGACTCCTCCCTGCTGGACGAATGGGAGGAACTGGCCGCGGGAATCGACTCCACTGCGGGCAGCGAACCGGTCCTGCCGCCGGCACCTGAGAAGCTCACCGGCAATACCCGTGCGTTCCGCGTAATGGTGCGCAACGAAATGTTCCAGCGGGTCCGGCTCTTCGCCGATGAGGACGACGCCGCCCTCGGCGTCCTGGACGGTGCCTCCGGCTGGGACGCGGACCGCTGGGCCGACGTGCTCGACGCGTACTTCGAGGAACACGATGACATCGACGACGGCCCGGATGCCCGCGGCCCGTCGCTGCTGATCATCAAGGAGGTTCCCGGCAAATGGGAGGTGCGGCAGATCTTCAAGGATCCCGCCGGGCACCTGGACTGGGGCATCAACGCGGAGGTGGATCTTGCGGCCTCGGATGAAGCCGGCAGCCCCGTCATCCGCGTGATTCACGCCGGCCGGCTGGACTAGGCTGGTGTCCATGCAAATTCGAGCTGCGCGCAGAGACGATGTTCCGGTAATCCTCGAGCTCATCCATGAGCTGGCGGTCTATGAAAAGGAACCGGACGCTGTCCGGAACACTCCGCAGGCCCTGGAGCAGCACCTGTTCGCCGAGCACCCTGCTGTGTTTGCGCACGTGCTGGAAGACGAAGGAGCCGTGCAGGGATTTGCCCTCTGGTTCCTGAACTACTCCACGTGGGAGGGTGTCCACGGCATCTGGCTCGAAGATCTCTATGTGCGTCCCGGTGCCCGCGGCCGCGGCTACGGAAAAGCGCTGCTCCGCGCCCTGGCGCAGACCGCCGTCGAGCGCGGCTACGCCCGCGTTGAATGGACCGTCCTGAACTGGAACGAACCGTCCATCCTGTTCTACAAGTCCCTCGGCGCCCAGCCGATGGATGAGTGGACCACCTACCGGCTGACCGGCGGGGCGCTGGAGGAGTTCGGCGCTTCCGGAGCAGCATGAGCATCCCGCACACCGCCTCGGCACCGGTACAGGTGCGGGGCATGCGCGTAGTAGAGCACCGGTTCACGGTGCCGCTGGACCACGCGCAGCCGGACGGTGAGCAGATCACGGTTTTCGCCCGCGAATACTCCGACCCGGAGGTGGCAGCCGCCGGGGACCTGCCGTGGCTGCTGTACCTGCAGGGCGGCCCCGGCGGAAAAGGCAACCGGCTCCTGCAGTTCGGCGGCTGGACGAAGGCTGCTTCGCGCCGTTTCCGCATCCTCATGCTGGACCAGCGGGGCACCGGGCTCTCCACACCGGCCAACCGCCAGACCCTGGCCGCCCGCGGGAACGCGGAGGCCCAGGCTGAATACCTCACCCATTTCCGCGCGGATTCGATCACCGCCGACGCCGAACTGGTCCGCACAGCCCTGGGCTCCGGACCGTGGACCATCTACGGGCAGTCCTACGGCGGGTTCTGTGCGCTCACGTACCTCTCTTACGCGCCCCAGGGCCTGAAGGAAGTCCTCATCACCGGCGGTCTGGCGCCGCTGTGGGGACCGGCCGAACGGGTGTATGAGGCAACTTTCGCCCGGGTGGCAGCGCGCAACGCCGAGTATTTTGCGAAGTACCCGTCAGACCGGGACATTACATCGCGGATTGCCCGGCATCTGGAGGCCGTTCCTGAATATCTTCCGGACGGCGCGCGGCTCTCCGTCCGGCGGTTCCAGATGGCCGGCTCCTATTTGGGCGGAAACACCCGGATGGACGGCCTCCACCACCTCCTGGAGGAGGCATTCGTCCAGACCCCGGACGGTCCCCGGCTCTCCGACACGTTCCTGGCCGGGATCTGGCAGCTGGCCGAGCGGTCAACCAACCCGCTGTACGCCCTGATGCACGAATCGATCTACGGCCAGGGGCAGGCTACGAACTGGGCTGCCTGGCGTGTGCTGGAATCCCGGCAGGACTTCTCCCCCGACGCCGCGGAACCGCTGTACACCGGCGAGATGGTCTACCCCTGGTACTTCGAGGAGGATCCGGCCCTTCGACCCCTGCAGCAGACCGCAGAATTGCTGGCTGCCAAGTCCGACTGGCCGGACCTGTATGACCGTGCGCGGCTGGCGGCCAACACGGTTCCCGCGGCGGCCGCCGTGTATACGCATGACATTTACGTGGACCGGGACCTTTCGATGGAAACTGCGGAAGCCATCCGCGGCCTGCAGGTGTGGGAGACGGACGAGTTCCACCACGACGGAATAGCGGACGACGGCGAGGGCATCTTCAACCGGCTGCTGGGCATGGTGCGCGGCGACCAGCCCTGACGGACCGGCCCTGCGTCATGGACCGGTCCGGCACGTTGCGGACAGAGTTTCCGCTGCCTGTGGCCGGTGAACCGAACCGGGATTAATCTGGCTGAAGCAGCGGACACCGGCGGAAGGCCAGTCCATGGCACCCAGCAAGCGTTACTACATTTCATCCCGGCCACGGTCCCGGACCGGCCGTGTCCCACGTGAAGCGCCGCCTTGGCGCCGGATCACCTCAGTGGCCCTTGGGGTACTGGCCGCACTGCTGCTCACCGCATCGGTCACGGCAGGGCATGCAGGCAGCCTGGTGGCAAATACGGACCGCTACGTGGCAGTCATTGGTCCCGTCATCCAGGCCCCGTCGGTACAGGGGGACCTGTCCGAACAAATCAGCGACCAGGTCACGAGCCGGCTCGATGTGAACACCGCCGTAGGCGACGCGCTGTCCAACCTGGATGACTCACGGGCATCGCAGGCACTGTCCGCCGCACTGGCACCGGTCATAGCCGAGCGCACGAATACGCTGATTGACAATACCGTTTCCCGGGCTGTGTCCAGCCAGGCCTTCGCCACACTGTGGGTGGATGCCAACCGCAGGGCGCATGAGGCCCTGGTCCGCGCCGTGAATGATGATCCGGGCGGAATGGCTTCGATCGCTTCCGACGGCGATATCACCGTTTCCACCACCGCCATGATCGGTGAGGTGAAGTCGAGGCTCCTGGCGCAGGGAGTGACGGCGGCGTCAGTGATCCCGGACGACGCCGGCGGAGACTACACGGTTTTTAATGCTCCCGGCCTGGCCGCCGCCCTGTCCGCACTGGACACACTGCAACGGGCAGCTGCGGTCCTCCCATGGCTTACAGCTGCTGCAGCTGCGGCCGCCGTACTCCTGGCCCCGAAGGGCAGGCGGCTTCGTGCCGGACTCGTAATCAGTATTGCCAGCGCCGCCGCTGCCCTGGCAGCAGTGCTCACCCTTCGGTTCGCCCAGCAGGCCGGGGTGGATTCTGTCGCCTCAGGCGGCGCTGTCTCCCCCGAAGCGGCAAATGTCCTCAGCAGTGCGTTTCTGGACCCGCTCGCCGCGGCGCTGCGGACAGTGGTTGTCCTTGCCCTGCTGGCGGTCCTGGTGCTCTCTGCTGCCGCCAGCCCGTCTCGCTGGCAGCCCTGGGCCATGCGGCACCAGCGGCTGTACCAGGGCATTGCTGCCGGGATCACCGTGCTGGTGCTCTTCCTTCCGGGTTTGAACGCGGGAGTCACCGCCGGGCTCGCCCTGATGCTGGTGGCTTTCATTGTGGTTCTGGAGGTGCTGGGCAGAAGAACGCGGGCACCGCTGGATGCGGTGCCCGCGTAGTGCCGGTTCCCGGAACGCATCCGCATCCGGGAAGCATGACTGAGTCAGGCCAGCGCTTTTTCCTTGAGCCGGCCGAACTCATCGCTGGTTATTAGCCCTTCGTCGAGAAGTGACTTGGCCGAGCTAATCTGCTCGGCTGCGTTCTGGGTTGCCGCCGTGCGCCGAATATAGGCAGCCGCCTGTTCCTCAGACTCCCTGGCACGGGTTGCGTTCCGCGCCGCCATGCCGCTTCCTCTGGCTATGACGTATACCAGAGCCGTCAGATAGGGGACAAAGAGCAGGAAAAAGATCCATACTGCCTTCGCCCACCCATTCAGGCTGTCATCGCGGAACAGGTCCACGAAGATCTGGAAAAGCAGAATCAGATACGCGAAAACAAAGAAAACCGCAACGATTGACCACAGTACTTCGAAGAAGCTCATGGCTGCTCCTTTGGAGCTTCAATGGATACTAAATAACCCCGCTCGGGGGCCGTGGATTTCCCCTCCGGGGGGACGCAGTTTGTACTGGAAGGCTAGCACCGGGTTCTTCGGCCGAACGGCGCGTGCACAAAACTGCCGGCGGATAACCGACGGCGGCGGTTCCCCGGCGGCGCTGGCGGGGCACCCGCCGCCGTGTGTGCCCGCTGCGGGCGACACTCGCCCAGTGCGGAGTTACTGACGCTGCAAGCTTACGGCTGGTTGCCCGGCCTGCGCGGATCCGCGGCCAGGAACCTGGCACGTGCTTCCTCGGAGATTTCCGGCAGTTCGACGTCGGTGCGGGTCTCGGCCGCCTTCTCTGCGGCGCGGTAGGTCTTGGTGACGTCGTCGTAGGCCTGGGCGCGCTCCGCCTGCGGGGCATCCTCCCCGAGGCTGCGGTACACCTTCAGGGCCGCCTCCAGCGACGCCACAGCCTGCACCGCCTTGGCCTTGGGGCTCAGCAGGCTGGCGACGGTGGCAATCACGATTGTGCCCACGATGACCCCAAGCGAGACGAAGGTAGGGATCTCCGGTGCCCAGGCCACCGATTCCCCGCCGTTGATGAAGGGCAGCTCGTTGACATGCAGCGCATGCAGAATCAGCTTCACGCCGATGAAGGCGAGAATGACCGAGAGACCGTGCTTGAGGTAGATGAGCCGGTCCATCAGTCCGCCGAGCAGGAAGTAGAGCTGGCGCAGGCCCATCAGGGCGAAGATGTTGGCCGTGAAGACAATGAACGCACTCTGCGTGAGGCCGAAGATCGCCGGAATTGAATCGACCGCGAACATCAGGTCCGTGACGCCAATGGTGATGAACACGATGATCATCGGGGTGAAGACCTTCTTGCCGTCCACCACGGTGCGGATCTTGCCGCCGTCGAAGTTTTCAGTCATCGGCAGGAATCCGGTGAGCTTGCGGACCAGCTTGTTGTCGCTGCCGCCCTCTTCGTCCTCGCCGTTGTCAGTGGCCTGCTTCCAGGCTGTCCACAGCAGGAAGGCACCGAAGAGGAAGAAGACCCAGGAGAAGTTCTCGATCACGGCAGCACCCACAATGATGAAGATGCCGCGGAGGATCAGCGCAATGATGATGCCGAACATCAGCACTTCCTGCTGGTATTTCCGCGGTACCGAGAAGCGGGCCATGATGATGATGAACACGAACAGGTTGTCGATGCTGAGGCTGTACTCAGTCACCCAGCCGGCCACGAACTGGCTGCCGTATTCCGGGCCCGTGAAGATGAACATCATCACGGCAAACAGCAGTGCCAGTCCAACATAGAAGCCAACCCAGAGGCCGGCTTCCTTCATGGACGGTTCGTGCGGCCGCTTGACCACCAGGAGCAGGTCGAAGAGCAGGACCAGCCCTAGGACAATGAACGTACCGACCTCAAAGGCGAGGGGTAATGCGGGCATGGGAGCAGACCTTTCAGAGCACGGAAAAAGGCGGGGAGTTCCGCAGCTGCTACGGAACTTCCCCACCGCCGTCGAAAAGTCTACACCCGGGGGTCTTAGGCGTGCCCGGCGTTCTGCATCTGCCGCAGTTCTTTCTTCAGTTCTCCAACTTCGTCCCTCAGCCTGGCTGCCAGCTCAAACTGCAGTTCGGCCGCCGCCGCGTGCATCTGCTCAGTCATGGACTCAATCAGGCCGGTGAGGTCTTCCGCCGGTGCTGCGGCCAGGCCGTCCTTGCGGATGGTCTTGGCACCCTTGCCGGTCTTGCCGCTGGTCTTCTTCTTCGCTGCTTCTTCCAGCAGTGCCTTGGTGTCTGCGTCTTCGCGTGCCAGGGAATCAGTGATGTCCGCGATCCGCTTGCGCAGCGGCTGCGGGTCCACGCCGCGTTCCTTGTTGTAGGCAACCTGAATGGCCCGGCGCCGGTTGGTCTCATCGATGGCATGGGCCATCGAATCCGTGATCCGGTCGGCATACATGTGCACCTGGCCGGACACGTTTCGTGCGGCACGGCCGATGGTCTGGATCAGCGAGGTGGAACTGCGCAGGAAACCTTCCTTGTCCGCGTCGAGAATAGACACCAGGGAAACTTCCGGCAGATCCAGGCCTTCACGCAGCAGGTTGATGCCCACCAGTACGTCGAAGGTACCCATCCGCAGTTCGCGGAGCAGTTCCACGCGCCGGAGGGTGTCGACGTCGGAGTGCAGGTATTCAACCTTGACCCCGTTCTCCAGCAGGTAGCCGGTGAGGTCCTCCGCCATGCGCTTGGTCAGAGTGGTGACCAGGACGCGTTCGTCCTTCTCTGTACGGGTCCGGATCTCCGCCAGCAGGTCGTCGATCTGGCCCTTGCTGGGCTTGACCACAATTTCCGGATCCACCAGGCCGGTGGGACGGATGATCTGCTCCACCACGCCGTCGGCCTTGCTGAGTTCATACTTGCCGGGCGTCGCGGAGAGATAGACCGTCTGGCCGATCCGCTCCAGGAACTCATCCCATTTCAGCGGCCGGTTGTCCATGGCCGAAGGGAGGCGGAAACCGTGCTCCACCAGGGTCCGCTTGCGGGACATGTCGCCCTCGTACATGGCACCAATCTGCGGGATGGTCACGTGGGACTCGTCCACCACCAGCAGGAAGTCGTCCGGGAAATAGTCCAGCAGGCAGTGCGGTGCTGTCCCCGGACCACGACCGTCAATCCACCGCGAGTAGTTCTCGATGCCGTTGCAGAAGCCCATCTGCTGCATCATTTCCAGGTCATAGGTGGTGCGCATGCGCAGCCGCTGCGCTTCCAGCAGCTTGTTCTGGCCTTCGAGTTCCGCCAGCCGATCGCGCAGCTCATCCTCGATGCCCTTGATGGCGCGGTTCATCCGGTCCGGTCCGGCCACATAGTGCGAAGCCGGAAACACGTACATCTCCTGCTCATCCCGGATCAGGTCCCCGGTGAGCGGGTGAAGAGTCTGGATGCTTTCGATCTCGTCGCCGAAGAACTCAATCCGGATGGCCTGTTCCTCGTACATCGGGATGATCTCCACGGTGTCCCCGCGCACCCGGAAGGTGCCGCGGTGGAAGTCCATGTCATTGCGGACGTACTGCATGGAAACGAACTTACGCAGCAGGTCGTCACGGTTCATCTCCATGCCGCGGCGCAGGGTCACCATGCCCTGGATGTACTCTTCCGGCGTGCCCAGGCCGTAGATGCAGGACACGGTGGCGACGACAATGACGTCCCGCCGGGTCAGCAGGGCGTTGGTGGCCGAGTGCCGAAGCCGCTCGACTTCCTCGTTGATGGAGGAGTCCTTTTCGATGAAGGTATCCGTCTGGGGGACGTAGGCTTCGGGCTGGTAGTAGTCGTAATAGGAAACGAAGTACTCCACCGCGTTGTTGGGCAGCAGCTCACGGAATTCGTTGGCTAGCTGGGCCGCCAGGGTCTTGTTCTGCACCATCACCAGCGTGGGGCGCTGCACCTGCTCCACCAGCCAGGCCGTGGTGGCGCTTTTGCCGGTACCGGTGGCGCCCATCAGGACTACGTCCTTTTCGCCGGCCTGGATCCGCTCGGCAAGCTCCTTGATGGCGGTGGGCTGGTCCCCTGCCGGGGAGTATTCGCTGACTACTTCAAAAGGGGCTACGACTCGTTTGATGTCCTGCGCAAGACTCATGGTTCAACGCTACTCCGGGACGCGGTCAGGTGCTGTCCGTATTGCTGACGGCGGAACTATCCGCCGGTGGTCCGCCGGCGTTCCAGGTTCAGGGGCACCAGGCGGGTATGCCAGAGATCCCGAACCGCCTCGGCGAGTTCCCCGGGGGTGCCGGTGTTCTCCAGCACCGCATCAGCCACTGCCGCCCGCTCTGCCGCCGTGGCCTGCGCGTCGATCCGTGCCTGCGCGGCATCCGGGTCCATTCCCCGGTCCCGCACCATACGCGCCAGGCGCTCTTCAACCGGCGCCTCAACCACCAGCACGAAGTCGAAGTTCCCGGCCTGCCCCGTTTCAACCAGCAGCGGTATGTCCTGGACCAGGATCCCGTCGCCGGGAACAGCCGCGGCAAGCTCCGCGGCCCGGGCGCGCACCAGCGGGTGAATGATCGAATTGAGCGTGGTCCGCTTTTCCTCGTCCCCGAACACAATGGCGGCCAGCGCGGGGCGGTCCAGGCTTCCGTCCGCGGCAAGCACGCCGGGGCCGAACGCCTCGACGACGGCGGCGAGCCCGCCGGTGCCGGGTTCCACCACCTCGCGGGCCAGCGCATCGGCGTCGATCAGTGAAGCGCCGCACTCCACCAGGGTCCGGGCTACCAGGGATTTTCCGGCTGCTATCCCGCCGGTGAGACCTACCTTGAGCATGGCCACCACACTACCTTCCCGGCTCACCGGCGCGCCTCGCCGGCGCCTGCCGGCCGCTGCGGCGTGCCGGGTGCGCGGTGGTGCGCCAACTAAACTGGCAGGGTGAGTGAATTCCAGGCGGCGTCGGGACGCTACACAACCATTGCCGGAGACCACCGCACCGAACTTGAGATCAAGCGCTCGCGGTTCATCACCGTGCTGCGGCGCACCGCGACAGAGGACGAGGCCCGCGGGCTGATCGCCGAACTTCGCCGCGAGTTCCACGACGCCCGGCACCACTGCAGCGCCTTCGTCCTGGGGCCGGACCGGGAAATCCAGCGTTCCAGCGACGACGGCGAGCCCTCCGGTACCGCCGGGATTCCCATGCTCGAAGCGCTTACCAAACGGGAAACGTTCGACGGCGCCGCGGACCTCAGCGACATCACCGCGGTTACGGTGCGCTACTTCGGGGGGATCCTGCTCGGCGCCGGGGGGCTGGTGCGGGCCTATTCCGAGTCGGTCTCCTCAGCCCTGGGCACCGCTCCCCTGCTCCGCCGCCGACGCATGCAGCTGTACGCCGTCCCGGCCAGCCACGCCGGTGCCGGACGGCTTGAAAACGACCTGCGGACTGCCGGCTATACCGTTCGCGGCACCGAGTACGGCGCGGGCGGGGCCGTGATTACCGCGGCGCTGCCCGACGTGCCGGGATGCACCGCGGGTTTCCAGGACCACCTTGCCTCCCTCACCGCCGGAGACACTTCCGCCGAACTTCTCGCCACTGAATGGATTGACCTGTGAGCACTGCCGCCCCCGCCTTCGACTTCTCCCTGCTTGGGCGAGCCCCCGACGTCGAGGCCGAAAACCTTCAGGCGTTCGACGCCGCGGACAGGCTGCTGCTCGACACCGCAGCCGGTGACCTGGCTGCGGCCGGGCAGGGCGGCACCGGAACGGTTGCGGTCATTGGGGACTCATACGGTGCCCTCACCCTCGGGGCTGCTGCGCTTCATTCGCTGAGCGGGATCCGGGTCCAGCAGGATCCGGTGTCCGGGGAGCTGGCACTGGACCGCAACGCGTCCCGGCTGGGTCTGGCCGGCACCTACGCCCACTGCGCCCTCTCCCCCACGCTGGTGAGCGGTGCCGGCCTTGTCCTGCTGCGGCTGCCCCGGTCCCTGGACGCCCTGGAGGAGATTGCCCGGCTCGTCGCCGAACACGCCGCCCCCGGAGTCCGGATCTATGCCGGCGGGCGGATCAAGCACATGACCACAGCTATGAACGACGTCCTGGGCCGGTACTTCCAGTCGGTGACCGCGGGTCTGGCACGGCAGAAATCACGTGTGCTCACCGTGATGGGCCCGCGCCCCGTGCACTCCTTCCCCGTGTCCCGTTTTCCGCTGGAGGCAGCGCACGACGTCGGACTGCCGGTTCCGCTGCAGCTGCGGGCCCGCGGGGCGGCTTTCGGCGGCGCATCTCTGGACCCCGGCACCCGCTTCCTGCTGCCGTTCCTGACCCAGGCCCGGGATGCCGGCCAGGCTGTGGACCTTGGCTGCGGCAACGGGGCGATCGCCGCGTACCTGGCGCTGTCCCGGCCCGGCATCCGGGTCCTCGCGTCCGACCAGTCTGAAGCGGCGGTTGAGTCCACTAACCTGACGCTGGCTGCCAACGGCGTGGCAGAGCGTGCCGTGGTAAGGCGGGCGGATGCCCTTGGCTGGCTTCCGGATGCGTCCCAGGACCTCGTAGTGCTGAATCCGCCTTTCCATATCGGTGCGAGCGTCCACACCGGAATCGCCTTCAAGCTCTTCGCCGACGCAGCCCGCGTTCTTCGCCCCGGGGGTGAACTCTGGACCGTCTGGAACTCACATCTTGCCTACCGGCCCGGGCTAACCCGCCTTGTGGGACCCACGCGGCAGGCAGGCCGCAGTCCCCGTTTCACGGTCACGGCAAGCACGCGGCGCTGACCGCGGGCGGCCGGCTGGACGGACACATAAGAAACGCGAGAGAGCGCTCTCTTGACAGTGAAGCGCGTCACATCTAGGCTCTGAGCAAGATCAGAGAGCGCTCTCTGAAGCCGACCGGCAGTTTCCGGACGCTTCGGGCTCTCGGGATACCGATCGACAGTTAGCGTCCCGTTCCAGGACAAGCCCAGTCACCATTCGGCACGGTCCTTCCACCGGGATATCAACCGGCAAGTCACACACAAAGGAGTGACCGTGAAAAAGTTCCGAAATTCGGCAGCTGCAGTAGCAGGCGCGGCGGCAGTAGCACTGCTTGCCGCCGGCTGCGGAGGAGGCGGCGGCGAGGCTGCATCGGAAGACAACCCGATCGAGCTCTCCGTCACAACATTCGGCACGTTCGGCTATGACGACCTGTACGCGGAGTATGAGGAAGCCAATCCGGGCGTCACCATCAAGCCCAACAACATTGACCGCGGTGCCAACGCACAGACGGACCTCTTCACCAAACTGGCTGCCGGCTCCGGAGTCAGCGACGTCGTTGCCCTGGAGGAGGGCTGGCTCGGTGCGGTGATGGAAGTCTCCGACCAGTTCGTTGACCTCAATGATTACGGTGCGGCCGATATCAAGGACAACTGGGTCGACTGGAAGTTTGAGCAGGGAACCGATTCGAACGGCCGTGTTATTGGCTACGGAACCGACATTGGCCCGCAGGGACTGTGTTACAACGGCAAACTGTTCGAGGCCGCCGGGCTCCCAAGCGACCGGGATGAGGTCGCTGAACTCTTCGGCGGGGACGACGCCACCTGGGACCGCTACTTCGAGCTTGGAAACCAGTACCACAAAACTACGGGCCTCCCCTGGTACGACCAGTCAGGGTTCGTCTGGAACTCCATGGTGAACCAGATGGAAGAGGGGTATTACACCAAGGACGGCGATCTCAATATCGAGGACAACGCCGCTATGAAGGAACAGTTCCTGCAGCTGGCCGCAGGAACCGAAGCGGGCCTTTCCGCCAACGAGACGAAGTGGGACTGGGGCACCGGCCGCTCCTTCACTGACGGTTCTTTTGCTACGTTCGTCTGCCCGGGCTGGATGCTGGGCACTATCCAGGAACAGCTTGAGTCGGCAGGTGCCGGGGCGGATTCCGGCTGGGACTTCGCTGACGTCTTCCCGGGCGGTGCCTCGAACTGGGGCGGCGCGTTCCTGGCCGTTCCGGAGACCTCTGAGCACAAGGAAGAAGCCGCTAAGCTTGCTGCCTGGCTGACCGCCCCCGAGCAGCAGGTGAAGCAGTCCGCCGCTGCGAACAACTTCCCCAGCACCATCGCTGCGCAGGAGACGCTCGCCGAGGAAGCCGTGCCGAACGAGTGGTTCAACAACGCACCGACGGGCGCGATTCTGGCTTCCCGGGCTGAAGGCGTCAAGGCTCAGTTCAAGGGCCCGGACGACTCCGTGATCCAGGAAAACGTGTTTGGTGCCGCGCTGACCCAGCTGGACGCGGGCAAGACCGACGGTGAAGGAGCCTGGAACGAAGCAATCAAGCTCCTCAACGAGCTGGTCGTCAAGAACTAGCACAGACGGACGGGGCCTCCGGAATCACCGGAGGCCCCACCGGATGGCCTGGGAGAGAAGCAATGACCGTAACCCTGAAGCGCCCGGCCCCCGCGGCTGAACCGCTCAAAATCAAACCAACTTTCCGGCAGCGGCTGAGCGTCTGGGACGTTAAAGCCTCGCCCTATCTGTACATCTCGCCGTTCTTCCTGCTCTTTGGACTCGTGGGGCTGTTCCCCCTTGTCTACACATTCTGGGTCTCACTGCACGACTGGCACCTGCTAAAGGGGCAGGGCGACTTCGTGGGGCTGGGCAACTTCGCAACCGTCATGGGAGACCGTTTCTTCTGGAACTCGCTCGGGAACACTTTCAGCATCTTCCTGCTTTCAGCCATCCCCCAGCTCATCGGTGCCCTGTTCATCGCTGCCATCCTGGACCAGAACATCCGAGCCAAGACCTTCTGGCGGATGTCCATCCTGCTGCCCTACATCGTCACACCGGTGGCTGTTGCCCTGATCTTTACGAACATGTTCAACGAGCAGCACGGGCTCATCAACAATCTGCTCGGCAACTTCGGCATTGATCCCGTCATGTGGCGGACGGACACCTTCGCCAGCCATGTCGCGGTGGCAACCATGGTCAATTTCCGATGGACTGGCTACAACGCCCTCATTCTCCTCGCGGCCATGCAGGCAGTTCCCCGGGACATTTATGAGTCTGCCGCGATCGACGGCGCAGGCGCGTTCCGCCGGTTCTTCAGCATCACGCTGCCCAGCATCCGCCCCACCATGATTTTCGTGGTCATTACCTCCACGATCGGAGGTCTCCAGATCTTCGCTGAACCCAGGCTCTTTGATCCTTCCTACGCCGGTGGACCCCAACGGCAGTTCCAAACCACCGTGCTCTACCTCTGGGAGATGGGCTTCAAGCGGATGGACTTTGGTGTTGCCTCGGCCATCGCCTGGCTGCTTTTCCTGATCATCATCGTCGTTGGAGTCGTGAACCTCACCCTGTCCAGGCGGATCGCATCATCGGCGGGCAGGAAGACCAAACGCCGGCCGCAGCTTATGGAAGGGAAATCCAAATGAGCATCATCGAGCGGCGCAGAACCGAGCCGGTTCCCGTCACCCCTGCCCGGCCCAAGATACCCCTCAAGCAGCGGTTCTTCGGAAACGGACTTCGTCCGGGCTACCTGACGTACGGGCTGCTTCTGGCCTTCTTTATCGGATCCGCGTATCCCCTCTGGTGGTCCGCAATTGTCGGCAGCCGGTCGAACGAGGCGCTGGGCCTGTCCTACCCTCCGCTGCTTCCCGGCGGCAATTTCTGGACCAACGTCGCTGAGGTCTTCAACACTGTTCCGTTCTGGCTCGCACTGTGGAACAGCGTGGTTATTTCAACCGTCATTACCGTCTCGGTGGTCATTTTCTCCACGCTGGCCGGCTATGCGTTCGCGAAACTGCGGTTCCGTGGCAACACCGGGCTGATGGTCGCCGTCGTCGCAACGATGGCGATTCCCACCCAGCTGGGCATCATCCCCCTGTTCATGGTCATGCGCACCTTCGGCTGGACCGGAGAAATTGGGGCAGTCATCATCCCCACGCTGGTTACCGCCTTCGGGGTGTTCTTTATGCGCCAGTACCTGGTGGACGTTATTCCCGATGAGCTCATTGAATCAGCACGCATGGATGGCGCGAATATGATCCGCACTTTCTGGCATGTGGCTCTTCCCGCCGCAAGGCCAGCCATGGCGATCCTCGGCCTCTTCACATTCATGAGCGCCTGGACAGACTTCCTGTGGCCGCTCCTCGTGCTGGACGCCAGCAACCCCACGCTGCAGACGGCGCTTAGCCAATTGCAGTCAAACCGGTACACCGACTACGCGGTGGTGCTCACCGGTGCCGTCATGGCAACAATTCCCCTGCTCGCGCTCTTTGTGCTCGCAGGCAAGCAGCTTATTTCCGGAATCATGCAGGGAGCAGTGAAGGGCTAATGATCAATAACACCGCCATGGATCAGCACGGCAGCAACTTTCCACCTGGGTTTATCTGGGGTTCGGCCACCGCGGCCGCCCAGGTAGAAGGGGCCGCGCGGGAGGACGGCAAAGAGGATTCAATTTGGGATGCATTCTCACGGGCGCCCGGCAATGTGCGCAACGGGGACACGCCGGCCACAGCAGTGGACCACTACCACCGCATGCCGCAGGACGTGGCACTGATGAAGGAACTTGGACTGGATTCCTACCGCTTCTCCACCAGCTGGGCGCGCGTCCATCCGGGCGGCGGGGCAGTCAACCCCAAGGGACTGGACTTCTACTCGCGTCTCGTGGACCAATTGCTCGAGGCCGGAATCCTTCCCTGGCTTACGCTCTACCACTGGGACCTGCCGCAGGGCCTGGAGGACAAGGGCGGCTGGACCAACCGGGACACCGCCTGCCGTTACGTGGAGTATGCGCAGGACGTTTACGCGGCACTCGGCGACAGGGTGAAGCACTGGACCACCTTTAACGAGCCCTTCTGTTCCTCACTGCTCGGCTACGGCTCCGGAGTCCACGCCCCGGGCCGGCAGGACCCGCGTGCCGCCATTGCCGCCGTGCACCACCAGCACCTCGCCCATGGCATGGCAGTCACTGAACTGCGGAACCTGGGTGCCGAACAGATCGGCATTACCCTCAACCTCAGCAACTCGATCCCCAAGGACCCCTCCGATCCTGTTGACCTGGAGGCCGCCCGGCTGTTCGATTCACTCCAGAACCGGATCTTCCTGGATCCGATCCTGCGCGGCGCCTACCCGGAAGATTCGCTCCGGGACCTGGAGCCGTACGGCCTGCACGAACTCATCCTGCCCGGTGACATGGAGCTCATTGGAGCACCCATCGACTTCCTGGGCGTGAACCACTACCACGACGACCAGATCAGCGGCCACCCGGACCTGTCCGGCGAGGACGGCCACGGCGGCGGCACTGACTCACCCAAGGCCTCACCCTGGATCGGTGCCGAGCACATCACCTTCCCCACGCGGGGGCTTCCCCGCACGGCAATGAACTGGGAAGTGAACCCTGACGGCCTGCGGAAGCTGCTGGTGCGTCTGGGACAGGAATACCCCAACCTGCCGCCGCTGTACATCACCGAAAACGGCGCTGCTTACGACGACGCCGTCAGCAGTGAGGGAACGGTGCCTGACGCTGAGCGCACCAAGTACATCCTCGACCACGTCCGTGCCGTTGGCGGGGCCCTCGCCGAAGGCGCAGACGTACGGGGATACTTTGTCTGGTCGCTGGTGGATAACTTCGAATGGTCCTGGGGATACGACAAGCGTTTCGGGATTATCCATGTGGACTACCAGACCCAGGAGCGCATCATCAAGGACAGCGGACTGGCCTACAGCCGGTTTATTGCGCAGGTCCGGCAGGCCACGGACGCGGAAACCCTGCAAAGCGCGGCGGCAGCCGCGGGTGCGCGGTAGGAGAACTACGATTGAAACCTGAGCCCGGCATCGGACAACGGCAGAGGACAGCAGGAAATGGAGACCCCATTGGGTACTGACACGGGCCAGGTGCGGCCTGCTCCCACCTTGGAAATGGTGGCTGCACTGGCCGGTGTCTCCCGGGCCACCGTTTCGCGTGTAGTCAACGGCTCCACGTCTGTGGCACCTGAACTGGTCCACAGTGTTGAGCAGGCCGTGCGGACGCTCAATTACGTGCCCAACCGGGCGGCGCGCACCCTTGCGAGCCGGCGCACCTACACCATTACTCTGCTGGTTCCCGAGTCGACGTCCAAGGTCTTCGCCGACCCCTTCTTCGCCACCGTGGTGGAAGGGGTCGCGAAGTACCTGAACTCGACCGATTACATGCTCAACATGGTCACGTCATCGGAAGCGAATCCCGGCAAGACCCAGCGTTACCTGATGGGCGGAAACGTGGACGGCGTGCTGGTGGTCTCCCACCACAGCGGGGACCATTCCTGGGAGCATCTCAGCGATGCCCTGCCGATTGTCTTCGCCGGCCGTCCGCTGCTCAATGCAGCGGACAGCTATTACGTCGAGGTGGACAACGAGGAAGGTGCGCTGGCTGCCGTCCAGCGCCTGATCACTACCGGGCGGCAGCACATTGCCACCATTGCCGGTCCGCAGGACATGCCGCCGGGTGTGGACCGTCTTGCCGGGTGGCGGGGCGGCCTCCACGAGGCCGGGCTCAATGATGCCCTGGTGGAGTACGGCGACTTCACTGTCGCCTCCGGCGCGGCTGCAATGCAGCGGCTGCTTGCCCGCGGAAAACCCATAGACGGACTCTTTGCTGCCAATGACCAGATGGCAGCAGGCGCCCACGCCGTCATTCGGGAACACGGGCTTCGGATCCCGGAAGACATCGCCGTCGTGGGTTTCGATGACGACCAGTTTGCCACCCGCGTCTCCCCGGCACTAACCACCGTCCACCATCCGATTGCCGAGCTGGGCGAAAAGATGGCCCGCATGCTTGTTGAGCTTATCGAGGGCAGGGCAGCCGAGCGCGTCTGCCGGCTGCCCACGTCCCTGGTGGTGCGGGAGTCGGCCTAGGGCGGCTCCCGGGCTTCCGGAGCCCGGGAGGTTCAGGCTGTGCCGTAGCGGATGCCGGTGTAGTCTTCCTCGGCCCAGAGTGTGCTGCGGCGGTTCCGCCGGTCCCAGCGCGACTCCAGGTTCTGCAGGGCGTCCTCCCACCGGGCTGCGTCGGGTTCCCGCTCGCGTATCAGCGCGGCCGCTGCCGCTTGCGAAGCACAATGCCAGACGGAGAAAGCAGCGGACTTCGGCTCGATAAAGACGCCCTTCCACAGCGGGCTGCGGCGTTTCCTGAGCAGCTGCGTGCCCAGGAGAATCATCCCAACGGCCAGTACTGCGGCTAGGAAGAAGACATCCGCAGAGATAAGCCCGAACGGCTTTGCCAGGACGGCGGCTGCCAGGAGCATTCCGCCGGCTGTCCTGATTCCTGCAGCGCCCGCTGCACCGATGCCGTCAGCTTCCCGGGCCAGCCTCACGTGTTCCTTCCGCCAGGCACGGAACCTGCCCAGTTCTGAGGGCACTTCAGCCTGTTTCACTGCCTCCGCAGCGTCAAAATAAACCGGGAACCTGGCGTTCAGGGCCTTCTCACGGTCTTCGGAATCCTTAATGACCTCCCAGGATTCGGCTTCCCGTTCCTCCCCCGCCACCCCGTTGATCAGATTCGCGGCCTGAGTCGGAGGCAGGTGCCGGGCAAACGCCTGCGTCCGCCGTCGGATCTGGTCCTGAAGCTCATGGCTGCTGGCTGAACCCGCCTCACCGGCCTGCATGTCCCATCCCCCATTAGATAGCTGCACTAAGGCGGCGCACCCAGCCTACCAACCGCAGCTGCCTGTCCCAGGCAAGGCAAAAGGCGGGTCCCCACCGAAGTGGGAACCCGCCTTTAGGCAGCTAGCGCCTCAGCAACAGAAACTTAGTTGCCGGTCAGCTTCTCGCGCAGTGCAGCAAGAGCCTCGTCGGATGCCAGGGTACCGGCAGCGGACTCGGATGCAGCAGGCTCGGAGGAGTAGCTGGTGGAGCTGGACTCAGCGGAGTCGGATGCAGCAGCAACGTCCTCGGAGTTGTGCTGGGCAACCTGCTTCTTGTGAGCTTCCCAGCGGGCCTGGGCGTCAGCGTACTGCTGCTCCCAAGCGGCGCGCTGGGTCTCGTAGCCCTCGAGCCATTCGTTCGACTCGGGGTCGAAGCCTTCGGGGTACTTGTAGTTGCCGGCCTCGTCGTACTCTGCGGCCATGCCGTACAGAGCCGGATCGAACTCGGTGCCTTCGGGGTCGACGCCCTCGTTCGCCTGCTTCAGCGACAGGGAGATGCGGCGGCGCTCGAGGTCGATGTCGATGACCTTGACGAACAGCTCATCCCCAACGGACACAACCTGCTCTGCCAGCTCAACGTGGCGGACAGCCAGCTCGGAGATGTGAACCAGGCCTTCGATGCCGTCTTCGACGCGGACGAACGCACCGAACGGAACCAGCTTGGTGACCTTGCCCGGCACAACCTGGCCCAGGGCGTGGGTGCGGGCGAAGGTCTGCCACGGATCTTCCTGCGTAGCCTTCAGGGACAGGGAGACACGCTCGCGGTCGAGGTCAACTTCCAGAACCTCAACGGTGACTTCCTGACCAACTTCAACGACCTCGGAGGGGTGGTCGATGTGCTTCCAGGACAGCTCGGAAACGTGGACGAGACCGTCTACGCCGCCAAGGTCCACGAATGCACCGAAGTTGACGATGGAGGAAACAACGCCCGGACGAACCTGGCCCTTTTCCAGCTTGTTGAGGAAGGTGGAGCGGACCTCGGACTGGGTCTGCTCGAGCCATGCACGGCGGGACAGGACAACGTTGTTGCGGTTCTTGTCCAGCTCGATGATCTTGGCTTCGATCTGCTGGCCGATGTACGGAGCCAGGTCGCGGACGCGACGCATCTCCACGAGGGATGCCGGCAGGAAGCCGCGCAGCCCGATGTCGAGGATAAGACCACCCTTGACAACCTCGATGACGGTACCGGTAACGACGCCGTCTTCTTCCTTGACCTTCTCGATGTCGCCCCAGGCACGCTCGTACTGTGCGCGCTTCTTGGAGAGGATCAGACGGCCTTCTTTGTCTTCCTTGGTGAGAACCAGGGCCTCGACCTGATCGCCAACGGAGACAACATCTCCGGGATCGACGTCGTGCTTGATGGAAAGCTCACGGGAAGGAATGACACCCTCGGTCTTGTAACCGATGTCGAGCAGAACCTCGTCGCGGTCAACCTTGACGACGGTACCTTCGACGAGATCGCCGTCGTTGAAGTACTTGATCGTTGCGTCAATGGCGGCGAGGAAGTCCTCGGCGGATCCGATGTCGTTGATGGCGACCTGCGGGGTACCGGACTTCTCGGTGGTGGTGATGGTCATGTAGTTGGGACTCCGATGTGGAAGTTGTTGTAATTCCGGATGCGCTCCCACCGGCTCGCGTGCAACCCGAATAGTCAGGCTCAAGACGGTGCTTGTTTGTCCGGAGATGGACAGAATGTTAATAATTTTTGGTGCCCGTCCTGCGCTTGGAATCCGCCTCCAGCATTTAGGAGGACCGAACCAGCACGCGAGACGCGCCTGTTCAGTCTAGCCGGAGCCTCCAAGTCAGGTCAAAGCCGTACGGAGAATCCGGTAGTCCTTCATCCCCGTTATTCCTAACCCGTTTTCGGCGCCCGTAATTCCCGCCGGGGAAACCCTCTAGAAATGGGTGCTGCAGTATGGTGCACGGGCCACATCGAACAACCTGCCCAGGGCCGCAACAGACCCGGCACTGCCCTGGATACCGCCCGCAGAAGCCAGTACGGAGGCGGGAACCCCGCCCAGGTAGAGAGACGCGAACGCGGTAGATTCCACCTCCACAGCCGGGACTCCCGAAGGCAGCTCGTTCACCAGTTCGGTTACCACCGGCGCGGAACCGCTCACCTGGAGCAGCCACCGTCCCTCCGCCAGCCCCAGCGGGTCAGTGATCCCGAGGACCATTTCGCCGTCGGATTCAAAACCCCTGGCGCGAAGCATCGCGGCCGGGTCCAGAGCCCGCAGCCACAGTGCGTCCTCCACGCCGGTGATGCGGTACCGGCGGCGGTCGGCAAGTGCCCACGGGAGCGGATCGGCAACCGGCGCGTACGCCGTGATCTTCTCCACCAGGTCGATCGAACCGAGGTAGCGCCAGAGCTCCAGCCGGGCGGAATCGTCCACGGCAACCAGGTCAAGCACCTTCAGGGTGTGCGGCTCGGTTTCCCACGGGAGGAACCGGTAGGTGACATACCCGTCCGGGGTGCCGGCGTCGTCGTAATGGACGGCGGCGCGCACTTCCTTCTGCTTCTCCGGGACGTCTCCCCACAATCCTGCCGCCCGCTTGGCGTACCCGGCCTGCCGGCCGAGCGCTCCGCGTGTTGCTTCCAGATGGCGCTGGAAGATTACGGGCGCCAGCTTCTCCATCCCGGCCAGGTCCGCCACGGAGGTGGCACCCGACGGCGCCGTCCGCAGTTCCAGCCGGCCGCGGACGTCCACCTCAATGCCGGCTTCCGATGTAGCTGCGCCAAACCCGTAGCGGCCGTAGATGACGGCCTCCGAGGCGTAGAGAGAGGCAACGGCGAAACCGTCTTCCTTCGCGCGGCGCAGATCCCCGGTGATCATGTCCGTGAGGATGCCGCGGCGGCGGTGGGTGGGCCGCACCGTCACCGAGGTGATCTGGTGCGCCGGCAGGAGGCTGGCACCGGCGTTCAGGTCGTGGGACATCGATGCGTACGTGGCAATGGGAGCCTTCGGATTCCAGGCGTGCTCGGGCGCCGCGTCGTCGTACACTCCGGTGAGCATCCGCCCGTCAGCGTGGTACGCCTGGACGATCGACGCCAGGTGCTTCGGATCCCAGCTCGCATCGTGGAACCCGAGGTTGACGGCCTCAAGCCAGTTCGAGGTCGGCTCGTCCGGTGCCTTCGGGTCAGCGTCCGTGAATCCGGGCCTGAAACGTTCGGTACGCAGGACGGTCCCGGTATTCACGCCGCTCATGTGTTCCCCCTGGTTGTTCGGTTAGTGCCCGGCTTCGTGCCAGCTCGCGCCCCAGCCCACCGAGACATCGAGCGGAACGGAAAGGTCGGCTGCGCCGGCCATCTGCTCACGCACCAGCTTCTCGGCAGCCTCGCGTTCGCCCGGCGCGACTTCCAGGACGAGTTCGTCATGGACCTGCAGCAGCATACGCGTCTTCAGGCCCTGCTCCTTCAGTTCGGCGTCCACGCCGAGCATCGCCTTTTTGATGATGTCTGCCGCCGAGCCCTGGATCGGGGCGTTGAGAGCGGCACGTTCGGACATTTCGCGCAGCTGGCGATTGGTGCTGGCGAGGTCCGGCAGGTAGCGCCGGCGGCCCTCAATCGTTGAGGTGTACCCGTCCTTGCGGGCCTGCTCGACGACGCCGCGCAGGTAGTCGCGCACGGCACCGAACCGGGTGAAGTAGTCCCGCATCAGGGTGCGGGCTTCGTCCACCGGGATGGAGAGCTGCTTGGACAGGCCGAAGGAGCTCAGGCCGTACACCAGGCCGTAGGACATCGCCTTGACCTTGGAGCGCATGGCACTGGTGACCTCTTCGGGCGGGACGCCGAAGATGTGCGAGCCCACGAACCGGTGCAGGTCTTCGCCGTCCCGGAACGCCTGAATCAGGCTTTCGTCCCCGGAAAGGTGGGCCATGATGCGCATTTCAACCTGCGAGTAGTCGGCGGTCAGCAGGGTTTCGTAGCCCTCGCCCACCACGAACACCTCGCGGATCCGGCGGCCCTCCTCGGAGCGGATCGGAATGTTCTGCAGGTTGGGGTTGATCGAGGACAGCCGGCCTGTCGCCGCTACGGTCTGGGCGTAGGTGGTGTGGATCCGGCCGTCGTCGGAAACGGATTTCCGCAGTCCCTCCACTGTCTGGCGGAGCTTGGAGGCATCCCGGTATGCCAGGAGGTGAGCGAGGAACGGATGGCCGTTCGTCTTCACAATGAGGTCCGAGAGCGCGTCGGCGTCGGTGGAGTAACCGGTCTTGATCTTCTTGGTCTTGGGCAGGCCCAGCTCATCGAAGAGCACCACCTGCAGCTGCTTGGGGGAACCGAGGTTGATTTCCTTGCCAATAACTTCGAAGGCTTCGGTTTTGGCCTGTTCGATGGTGCGGCCGAACTCGTCCAGCAGCCGGTCCAGCTTGCCGGTGGAGACGGCAATGCCGGCCAGCTCCATTTCAGCCAGTACCTCCGCCAGCGGCAGCTCGAGTCCGCCCAGGAGCTGGTTGGCTCCGCGTTCCACCAGCAGTCCGGAGAAGTGCTCGCTCAGCTTCAGCGCCGCGAAGGCTTCCATGACGGCCGGCGCCGCGGAGTCCGCGCCGTCGAGCGAGAGTTCAAGCTGGTTGCCGGCGGCAGCAGCGGAGTCGAGTGAGAGCTTGAGGTGCTGCAGGCTCAGGTCAGGCAGGTCATAGCTGCGCCGGTCCGGCTGGATCAGGTATCCGGAAATAGCCGGGTCGTCCACTTCACCGTCCAGGTGGAACCCGCGGCGGGAAAGCAGCTTGTAGGAGTCCTTGAAGTCGTGGACCACCTTGGGCGCGTTGGCGTCTGCCAGCCAGTCCGCGAGGATCTTCTCTGCTCCGGCGTCCAGTTCTGTCAGCGGAATAAAGGCGGCCGATTCATCAGTGACCACGGCAAGGGCAGTGGCCTCGCGCGCTTCGCCTGCACCTTCGGTGACCAGCCGGAGGCCGGCGGGCTTCTGGTTGGTTGCCTTGAACCAGGAGTCAAGTGCGTCCGCTGCCGTGATGGTGCTGTGGGCCGGAGGCAGCATTTCCGGATGCGCTCCGGGCGCTTCCTCTTCGCCGTACACGTCAAAGAGCCGCTTGCGCAGGGCGTTGAACTGCAGGGCGTCGAAGAGTTCCTCAATGGCCTCGCGGTCCGGCCGGCGTGCTGCCATGGCGTCGAGATCCACGGGCAGTTCAAGGTCCCGCAGGAGCCGGTTCAGCCGGCGGTTGCGCTTGACGCCCTCAATGTTCTCGCGGAGGGAATCGCCCACCTTGCCCTTGATCTCGTCCAGGTGCTCCAGGATTCCTTCGAGGCCGCCGTAGGCCTTGATCCACTTGGCAGCAGTCTTGGGGCCAACGCCCGGCACGCCGGGAAGATTGTCGGCGGACTCCCCCACCAGGGCGGCAAGGTCCGAGTACTTATCCGGCGGAACGAGGTACTTTTCCTCCACTGCCGCCGCGTCCATGCGCGGCAGGTCGGAGACACCCTTCTTCGGATAGAACACGGTTACGCGGTCATTGACCAGCTGGAAGGCGTCCCTGTCGCCGGAGACCACCATGACGTCCCAGTTCCGTCCGGCTGCCTGTTCGGCGAGGGTGGCCAGGATGTCGTCGGCCTCGTAGCCGTCCAGGGTGATGGTGGGAATGTTCATGGCTTCCATGACCTTGATGATCAGGTCAACCTGGCCGTGGAATTCCTCGGGGGTCTTGTTGCGCCCGCCCTTGTATTCCGAGTATTCCTCCGTGCGGAAGGTGGGGGTGTCCAGGTCGAAGGCCACCGCAATGTGGGTGGGCTCTTCATTCTTGATCAGGTTGATCAGCATGGACGTGAAGCCATACACGGCATTGGTGTGCTGCCCGGTGTCGGTGGAGAAGTTCTCCGCAGGCAGCGCGTAGAAAGCGCGGAAGGCCATGGAATGGCCGTCTATGACCAGCAGGCGGCTGTGGCCGGCTGCGTTAGGGGTTCCCAGCGGCGCTCCGGCAGGCGCTGCGGGCACGGAAGCCGCAGGCACAGGTGCTGCGTGGCTGCCCGTCGGTGCGGCTTCGGCCGGCTCGGTGCCTGACTCCGTTTCCGTGTTCCCGGCAAGGGAATCCGCGGGTTCGGGAAGGGGGTCAGAGACAGGGGCAGAGGCCAGTTTGGCAGTTTCACTCACAGATGTAAGCCTAGTGGGCATGAGCGACATTTTCACGCCGGGCCAGGCCGGCCCCGCACAGGGCGAACTCCCCCGGCTGCAGGAACTGATCGACGCCGGCGTACCGGCTGAACTGTATCCCTGGCTGGGCGAATCCGGAGTCGGGGCCCTGGTGGTGAAGCTGGGCATCCGCTTCCTGGAGATGTCGCCGTCCCGCATCGTGGCCACCATGCCGGTAGAAGGCAACCAGCAGGTGGCCGGCATCCTGCACGGAGGCGCCCACGTTGTCCTGGCCGAGACGCTGGGATCGTTTGCCGCGTCCCTGCATGCCGGGCCCGGACGCTACGCCGTCGGAATCGAGGTGGGCGCCACACACCACCGTTCGGTTTCCGAAGGCCTGGTGACCGGCACCGCCACGGCAGTGCATCTGGGCGGCACGGTCACCACCCATGAAGTGGTGATGACCGACGACGAGGGCCGCCGGCTCTCCACTGCCCGGATCACCAACCTCATCCGCGAGGTCCGTTAGGCAGCCTTACGGGAATAGGTGCCCGGCTCCGGGAGTTGTCCGCAGGTAACCCCAATGTGCAGGTGGCTATCCCATGCCTGCCGAAAGGAAGTACGTGCAGACAGATCTGTTTTCTCCCCTGACCGTCGGCTCCCTCGAACTGCCGAACCGCCTGGTAATGGCACCGCTGACCCGGGTCCGCAGCGGCGCCGAGGGAATTCCGGGACCGCTCGTTGCCGAGCATTACCGCCAGCGGGCTTCCCTCGGCCTGATTGTCTCCGAGGGAACCTATCCGTCCCGGGAAGGCCAGGGATTCTCCGGACAGCCCGGTCTTGTCACCCGGGAACAGCTGGTCGGCTGGCGCCGGGTCACCGATGCCGTGCATGATGCCGGCGGCCGGATCTTCGCGCAGGTCATGCACGCGGGCCGCGTCTCCCACCCGGACATCAACGGCGGCTTCCAAACTGTGGCGCCGTCCGCCGTCGCCATTGAGGGTGTCATCCGCACCCCCGCCGGGAAGGTGCCCCATGTCCAGCCGCGGGAGCTCGGCGAACTGGAACTGGATGAGATGCGGGACATCTTTGTCCGCGGCGCACTCTCAGCGGTGGAGGCAGGGTTCGACGGCGTCGAACTCCATGGTGCCAACGGCTACCTCCTCCATGAGTTCCTCAGCCCGGGCTCCAACCGGCGCACGGACGGCTTCGGCGGTTCACCGCGGGCACGCGCACGCTTCGTAGCCGAAGTAGTAACTGCCGTCGCTGCTGCCATCGGTGCGGACCGCGTTGGCCTGCGCATTTCTCCCGAACACAACATCCAGGACGCGTGGGAGAAGGACGCCGAAGAGACACTGGCCACCTACGGTGCCCTCGTGGATGAAATCGCCCCGCTGGGACTGGCCTACCTGAGCATCCTGCACAACAACCCGGCGGGTCACCTGGTGCAGGAACTTCGCCGCCGCTTCGGCTCCCCGGTTCTGCTGAACACCGGTTTCGCCGTCGTCACTACCCGCGAGGAAGCCGCCGGACTGCTGGAAGAAGACCTGTGCGACGCCGTCGCAGTAGGCCGTCCCGCCATCGCCAACCCGGATCTGCCGCTGCGCTGGCAGCACAACCTGCCTCTGAACGAACCGGATCCGTCCACGTTCTACTCGGACGGAGCCGAGGGCTACACCGACTACCCCGAATACGCCGGAGCCCCGGCCTAAACCCTCAGGATGGTCTGCGGCGGTTCTCCGCCAAGTTCGACGTCCACGGTGGTGTCGGTGGACGGCAGCACCACCAGGCGGGTGTGCGTTGCCCCTGAGGGCTCGGTGACACTGAGCACGTAGCGGCCCGGGGACGGCAGCGGCAGTTCGTAGCTGCCGTCCCGGGCCGAGACTGCGGAGAGCACCATGGCTTCCGCTGCTTCCGGAACCAGGAGGATCAGGGCGCCGGATACCGCATGCCCGTGGTGCCGTATGCGTCCGGTAAGCATCAGCCGGTGCGCAAAGTGGATTCCTATCTCCTGCGGCACGGGAGATTCGTGCACTTCCACAACCTGGGAAACCGGGAGCCAACGCCGATGCGCGGCCAGGAAGACGTAGCGCCCCGGCCCGGGCACTGCCACCGTGTACTTCCCATGTTCGTCCGTGCGGTCCCAGTCCACGGGAGTTCCGTCCAGGTCGGCTACCGTAACCGTGCCGCGGTCGATTGACCCCCGGTCCCCCGGCGCCAGCAGCGTGCCCGTCACCCGGAGTGCCTGCTCCGGCAGCCGGTCCCCCGACCCCGCCCCTTCCTCTTTGGGGACCGAATGAAGCTCCGGGTGGGTCGCCTCGTGCCGTGTTGCCCGGGGCAGCAGGACGCACAGCGCCGTGGCGGCAGCGGCGGCGAGGCCTGCAAGGATGAAGATCAGCCGGAAGGCGTCCAGCCCCGGAAAAACGCGGCCGCCGACGCCGATGGTGACGGACGCCAGGATGGTTGCCACCGCCGCGCTGCAGGTAGAGGTGCCCACCGAGCGCAGCAGTGTATTCAGGCCGTTGGCCGCGGCCGTGTCGCGACGCGGAGCGTTGCTCATGATGATGGTGGGCATGGCCGCCATGGCCATGGCGGTGCCTACCGAAATGATCACGGCGCCGGTGACTATTCCGGCGATGGTGCCGGTGAGGAAGGTGCGTCCCAGGTACCCGGCCGCCATCACGGCACAGCCGGTGATCATGGTGGCTTTCGCGCCAAAGGTGTTGGTGATCCGGGCAGACACCGGTGCGATTGCCACCATGGCCACCCCGGACGGAATCATGGTGAGGCCGGCAACAAGGACGCTGAGCCCGAACCCGTATCCGGTTGCGCGGGAAAGCTGCAGCTGCTGCGTGGTAACCAGCATGTTGGCGTACATCGAGAACCCCACCAGCACCGCTGCGGCGTTGACCACCAGGATGGGCCGCCGGACGGAGGTGCGCAGGTCCACCAGGGGCTGTCCGCTGCGCAGCTCAAGCGGGAACCACAGCGCAATCAGGATGATGAAGGCTGCGAAGAGCCCCACGATGACGTCGCTCGTCCAGCCCCAGACTCCGCCCTTGGAAATGGCCAGCAGCAGGGCCGTCATGGCACCGGAGAGCAGGAGTGCCCCGGTGTAGTCGAAGCGGCCCCGGGTGCGCAGGGTGGATTCCGGCACCAAGAACCGGACGGCTGCCAGGATTGCCAGGGCGAACAGTGCCACTATCCAGAAAGTGGCTTCCCACCCGAGCTGCTGGTAGACCAGTCCTGCCATAGGCAGTCCCAGAGCGCTGCCAATACCAAAGCTGGCACTCATTAGCGAAACCGCTCCGGCGATCCGGTGCTGGGGCAGTGTGTCGCGCAGGATGCTGATGCCCACCGGGATCACTGCTCCGGCGGAGCCCTGCAGGGCGCGGCCCGTCACGGCCGCTGCAAACGAGCCGCCCAGTGCCGCGATGAACCCGCCCGCCACCATGAGCGCCAGTGAGATCATCAGCATGCGCTTCTTGCCGAACATGTCCGCCAGCCGGGAAACGATTGGCGTGGCTACGGCAGCACTGAGCAGGGTGACGGTCACCAGCCAGGAGACGTCATCGGAACTGACCCCGAAGATCCGGGGATACTCCGGCAGGAGCGGCACTACGGCAGTTTTCTCCAGCGAGACCGTTATGCCGCCCAGGGCCATAACGGTGGTCACCAGCCAGGCGGGCGACCTGCCTGCCGATGAGGCGGGCGTGGTGCTCTGGCACTGCTCGGTCACTGCTGCCTCCTCAGGAGCCCGGGAGGATTGAACTGCAGGCGGAGCCGGCCAATTCCGGTTCCGCCCCGCCGGGCGGGGACGGGTACGGCAGCGCCGTCAGCTGCGGCTGATAGGAACCTTTCGACCGGTGCTGCCTGGGTCCTGGAGAGGAACCCGTACTTCCAGCACCCCGTCCCGGTACGACGCCGTCACCTCATCTGTGCTGGCTCCGGCCGGCAGCGGAATGTCACGGCTGAAGGATCCATACTTGAACTCGCTCCGGTACCCGTTCCTGGCGCGGTTTCCGGCATCTTCCCTCCGTTCGCCCCTAATGCGCAGCGTGCCGTCGGACACGGTGACGTCCAGGTCCTTCTCCGGGTCGATGTTTGGAAGTTCCGCCCGCACAACCATGGCTCCGGCATCCCGGAACTCCTCGACCCGGAAAGCCGGGACTTCCCAGTCGCCTTCGAAAAGCCGTCGCATGGGCTCGGGCAGTTCAAAACGGTCTCGTCGGCTCGCCATGGGCTTCTCCTGCGGTTGCCGCTCCCGGATTCGTGGCAGTTTCTCGAAGCCGCCAGTGCCGGGACTGCTGCGGGAAAGGATAGGTCTTCAGAGGGTACGCGCGGCAGTACCTGCGCTCAACGGCAAACAGGCATACGGGGGCGCCTGCAGGCTAGCTTCGCCCTACTCGCGGCAGTTCCCGCTACCTCTTGCCCACAAGTCCGCCCATACCTAGAAAGGGGAAATGGCCGCGCGTATAGTCGAACGCGCACACCTGTGGGGCTTGAAGCGCCGCCGCTCACCGCGGCCGGCAGTCACGTTGGTCACTCCGTACGAGAGGTCGAAGCCATGCCGCAGAACGAACCCCAGGATTTTCTGAGCGTAAACCCCATTTTTTCCCGGGAGGGTGAAGCCACCCAGGTCCCAAAGTATGAGTTCCCTGAGAGCGGGATGCTGCCGAAAACGGCCTATCAGATTGTCCATGACGAAACCATGCTGGATGGCAATGCGCGGCTGAATCTCGCAACGTTCGTCAGCACCTGGATGGATGACAACGCGAACCGGCTCTACGCGGAAACCTACGACAAGAACATGATCGACAAGGACGAGTATCCCCAGACTGCAGCGATTGAGCAGTACTGCTGGAGAATGCTCGCCGGGTTGTGGCACTCACCGGATCCTGAGGGGACCATCGGTACGTCCACCATCGGTTCCTCCGAAGCCTGCATGCTGGGCGGGCTTGCCTTCAAGCGGCTGTGGCAGCACAAGCGCCGGTCTGAGGGAAAGTCGACGGACAAGCCCAACCTGATCATGAGCTCAGCGGTGCAGGTCTGCTGGGAGAAGTTCTGCAACTACTTCGACATCGAGGCACGGCTGGTTCCCATCAGCGAGGAGCACAAGTGCCTGGACGGCTACGAGCTGGAGAAGTACGTCGATGAGAACACCATCGGCGTCGTTGCCATCATGGGCGTGACCTACACGGGCATGTACGAGCCCGTGAAGCAGATTGCCGCCAAGCTCGACGAGATTCAGGCATCCACCGGGCTGGACATCCCCATCCACGTCGACGGGGCCTCAGGGGCCATGATCGCCCCGTTCATCCAGCCGGACCTGGAATGGGACTTCCAGATTGAGCGGGTCCACTCGATCAGCACCTCCGGCCACAAGTACGGCCTGGTCTACCCCGGGCTGGGCTGGGTTGTCTGGCGGGAGCGCCAGTGGCTGCCGGAAGATTTGATCTTCTACGTCAGCTACCTGGGCGGCGACATGCCCACCTTCGCCCTGAACTTCTCCCGTCCCGGAGCACAGGTGGTGCTGCAGTTCTACATGTTCCTCCGCCTCGGCTTCGAGGGGTACAAGAAAGTCCAGCAGTCCTGCCAGGACGTTGCACTGTATCTTTCCCACGGCATCAGCCAGATCGGACCCTTCGAACTGTGGAATGACGGCTCCGACATCCCGGTCTTCGCCTGGCGCCTGAAGGAAGGCCATACGGACCGCTGGACGCTCTACAACCTGGCGGACCGGCTTCGGACCAAGGGCTGGCTGGTCCCGGCCTATCCCATGCCGGACAATCTGGGCAACCTCACGGTCGAGCGGATTGTTGTGCGCAACGGCCTGAGCATGGACCTGGCCGGACGCCTGCTCAAAGACATCCAGGACGAGACAGCCTACCTGGAAAACCTGAGCGCCCCCATGCCTGTTGAGCAGGAGCATCCGGGATTCCACCACTAGGAGGTGAATGCAGTGAGCGATTCAACTGCATCAGCTGCATCAGCTGCATCAGCAGGAAGCGGGTCAGCGGCCGGCACCGGGTCACCGGCCGGTTCCGGCCGTATGAGCCGCGCCAAGCAAAACGCAACCATCACCGTCGGCGCGCTCGCGGTCATGAACATTGTTGCCGTGGTGAGTCTCCGCGGTCTGCCCGCAGAGGCAGAGTACGGACTGAGCTCGATTTTCTACTACGTGTTCGCCGCGCTGGTCTTCCTTATCCCGGTCTCCATTGTCGCAGCGGAACTGGCGACGGGCTGGCCGGAAACCGGCGGCGTCTTCCGCTGGGTAGGTGAGGCCTTCGGCCCGCGCTGGGCTTTCCTTGCCATGTTCATGCTCTTCATCGAAGTGACCATCTGGTTCCCCACCGTACTGACCTTCGGCGCGGTGTCGCTGGCCTACACGGGGACGGACCAGAACATTGATGCGCAGCTCTCGGGAAACAAAGCCTTTGTTCTCGCCGTCGTGCTGGTGGTCTACTGGCTGGCTACGTTCATTGCCTTCCGGGGCGCAGCAGCGTTCTCGAAAGTGGCCCAGTGGGGCGGCATCATTGGCACCCTGATTCCCGCCGGAATCCTGGTAGTCCTGGGCTTCTCCTACTACTTCGCGGGCAATACCCCGCAGATCAAGATGGGATGGGGGGAGCTCATCCCGGACTTCTCCAACTTCTCCAACGTTGTGCTGGCGGCAAGCATCTTCCTCTTCTACGCCGGCATGGAAATGAACGCCATCCACGTCAGGGATGTTAAGAACCCGACCCGGAACTATCCGCTCGCCGTGCTCATAGCCGCGGCGGGAACGGTAGTGATCTTTGTCCTGGGAACGCTCGCCATCGCTTTTGTGGTTCCGCAGGCGGACATCAATCTGACACAGAGCCTGCTCACCTCCTATAACGACATGTTTGAGTGGGCGGGCATCGGCTGGGCGTCACCGATCGTTGCCGCAATGCTCCTGATTGGTGTGCTGGCAGGTGTGGTCACCTGGGTGGCCGGCCCGTCCAGCGGCCTGCTCGCAGTGGGCCGGGCGGGGTACCTGCCGCGTTTCTGGCAGCATACGAACAAGCACGGAATGGGAACGCACATCCTGCTTTTCCAGGCGTTCATGGTCACTGCCCTGGGCGTGGTCTACGTGGTGCTGCCGTCGGTGCAGGCCGCCTACCAGATCCTCAGCCAGCTAACCGTGATCCTGTATCTGGTGATGTACCTGCTGATGTTCGCGGCGGCAATCTACCTGCGTTACAGCCAGCCGAACCGTCCCCGGCCCTACCGGGTGCCCGGCGGTGACCTGGGCATGTGGATTTTCGGCGGTGTTGGATTCCTGGGCTCGCTGATGGCGTTTGTCTTCAGCTTCATCCCGCCGGACCAGATCTCCGTGGGATCCCCGGAAACCTATGTCGGCATCCTCGTGGGCAGTGCTGTACTGCTCATTATTGTTCCGCTGGTTATCTACGCGTTCCGGAAGCCTCACTGGAAGGACCCGCAGGCCGAGTTTGTGCCGTTCACCTGGCAGCTGGAACACCAGCACCCCGGAACGGTCAATGAATCCTCCACGGCCACGGCGGACCTGTCCGAGAAATGGTCGGACTCCTTTGAGAGTGCGGCAGGACAGACCGGGACGTCCGGGCAGTCAGCCGGAACCGGAAATGCAGTCAGCACCGGCAAGCACACCGGGAAACCGTCCTCCAGCGGAGCCGGTTCCAGGGGCTCGGAGCAGGGCGGCCGGACGCGCATCCACCGCCCGCACCCCGGGCCTGCAGCAGGCGGGAGCAGTGCAGTATGAAAATCGACAAGTCTGCCATCCAGGCTGCGGTCCAGACTGCGCACCGCGACTTCAGTGCCGATCAGGGGGGTGAAAATGCCAGCTACATACCCTATCTGGCCTCAGTGGATCCGGCACTCTTCGGTATCAGCGTAGTGACGGCCGACGGCGAGGTGTTCGAAACAGGAGACTCCAACGTCGAATTCGCGCTGGAGTCCATTTCCAAGGTGTTTTCGATGGCCCGGGCCATGGACGAGGTTGGATTGCCGCAGTTTCACGACAAGGTGGGTGCGGATCCCACCGGCGAACCGTTCAATTCGGTGATAGCCGTCGCGCTGCACGGTGACAAACCGCTCTCTCCGCTGGTCAACGCCGGGGCCATGTCCACGGTTTCCCTGATACCGGCAGGCAGCGCTGAAGAACGCTGGCAGAAGATCCTGGCCACCCAGTCAGCCTTTGCCGGCCGGGAAATCCGGATGAGCGATGCCGTGAACGATTCAGAGCAGTCCACCAACTTCCATAACCGGGCCATCGCCTGGCTGCTGTACTCGGGCGGAACGATGTACTCGGATCCCATGGAGGCCTGCGACGTCTATACGCGGCAGTGCTCCACGCTGGTGACGGCGGTTGACCTGGCCACCATGGGAGCAACCATCGCGGCACGGGGAACCAACCCGATCACCAAGAAGGCTGCGATTACGCACCCTGACATTGTTCCGCCCATGCTGGCGGAGATGACCATGGAAGGGCTGTACACGGCTTCCGGTGACTGGGCTTACCGGGTAGGCCTTCCGGGCAAGTCCGGCGTGGGCGGCGGTGTCCTGGCCGTCATGCCCGGGGTGCTTGCCATTGCTGCGTTTTCGCCGCCGCTGGACGCTGCCGGCAACAGCGTCCGGGCGCGGAAGGCGGTGGGGCAGATCGCTTCGGCCCTGAAGCTCAACCTGTACAACGCGTCGGACTACGCCACGTAGCCGGTGCGCCCGGAGACGGACTGCGGCGGGGATTGTGCGAACGGGTCCCTGCCGCAGTTCCCTGCCCGGCGCCAGAACGGAGTTATCCCGTCAGGCGGATCCCGTAATCAGCCGAAATGTCCTCGGCGGCCCGCCTCAGCCGCGGCAGCAGGACCTCTTCCAGGCCGGCAGGCCGGCCGTAGGACTGATGCAGGGACACATTGGCTGCCGCTACAACCTTTCCGGCCCGGTAAACAGGAACGGCCACGCCGCTCAGCCCCTCCTCATATTCTTCCCTCACCACGGACCAGCCGCGCTCGCGGACGGCATGGACCTCGGCCAGCAGAGCCTCCCGGGACGCAATCGTCCGCGCAGTGAAACGGCGCACGTCCGAACGCTGGATGCGGTCCACAAGGTCTGCTTCATCCAGTGCCCCGAGGAGGACCCGGCCCATGGAGGTGGCCCATGCCGGGAAGCGCGTGCCAACGTGGACAGCCACGCTGACCAGCCGGGGGGAGGTAACGCGTGCCACGTACACCACGTGAACGTCGTCCAGGATGCAGACCGATGCGGTTTCCTGCAGGTCCGCCGAGAGGGACTTCAGGTGGGGTTCCGCGATGGCCGGCAGGGTCAGGTTCGAGAGGAATGCGGATCCGATGTTCAGCACCCGGGGCGCCAGCTGGAAGCGCGCACCGTCTGTTGACAGGTATCCGAGTTCGGCAAGGGTCAGCAGGAACCGCCGCGCAGCGGCGCGGCTGAGGTCAGCGCCGGCCGCAACCTCGCTGACGCTTTGGAGCGGCTTTTCCTCGGTGAAGGTTCCGAGCACGGCAAAGGCCTTCTCAACAGACTTTACGTACCAGTCCCCCTGTGCCGTGCCCATGTCCGCCCCGCCCCTGCTTAGTCCTGTGGCCCTGCCGTGTGCAGTGCCTCGCCGGGTCCGGCCCGGAACACCAATGAAGGAATCCTAGCCCACTGAGGTGCCCTGGTGCGGGCGCCGCTTGCACACAAACCCACAGGTCAGGGCAGGATCCTAGGCCTTTGCGAGGTACTGCGCAGCGAGCCGCACCGGAGCGTTCGGCGCACCGTAGCCCTCGTATGCCGGCCGGCGTTCGACTACTTCGAAGAAGACGTTGCCCACGGTGGAGGTATAGAAATGCAGGAACTCGCCGTCGGCGTCCCGGTCGTAGAGCAGGTTCAGGTCCTTGAGGACGGCGAGGAATTCCGGGTCCAGTCCGAACCGCGCCTCGAGGTCCTCGTAATAGTTGCCCGGCACCGGCAGGAACTCGAGTCCGCGGCCGACGGCAGTGCGCGCCAGTGCCACCAGGTCGCTGCAGGCGAACGCCACATGCTGCGGATAGCCGGCTCCGTCGCCGTCGAACACCATCGGAGCAATGTTCAGGGCCATCCGCACGGCGCCGTCACTGCTGCGCATCACCTGGCTGCGGACCAGTCCCATGGGGCTGGGGACTTCTACGCTGGGGCGCGGTGTCAGTCCCAGGGTGGATTCATAGAAGAGCACGGCTTCATCAAAATGCTGCCAGGGCTGGGAGAGGTTCACGTGGTCCACGGCAGTAATGGGCCCTTCGGCAGGAACGGGGATGCCGGCGCCGAATTCCCGGAGCCAGCCGGGCCCGCCGTCTTCTGCCTCGCAGAGGAAGATTTCAGTTCCGTCCGGTGCGGCAACAACCTGCAGCACTTCTTCGTTTGCCTGGCTGCGGCGAGGTACGGCCGTGGCCTTGAGCTGCAGTGCCCGTGAGGCAGCGGCCAGGGCATCTGGTACGTCCAGGCCGATTGCGGAGATGCCGGGTTCAACTCCGCGTGCGTTCTGGCTGTTGATGATCACCCGGGCGCCGTTCTGGGTCCACAGTTCAACGGCTTTACTGCGGTGCTTCCCCTGGCTGGTGAAACCAAGCTGGTAGAGCAGGGTGCGGATGGACTCCGGATCTCCGGCTTTCACCTCTGCGAAATTGAAGCCGAGCGGCTCACCGACGCCGGGCAGCGTGGACAGTTCCATGGCGGTCCTGCCGGCACCGGTTTCCTGCAGGTGGATGGAGGTCTGTTCGGCCAGCCTGATCAGGGAGCGCATGGCGTCAACAGCGGTGCGCTCCTCGGCCGCCTGCCGGAAGACGTCGTTGAAGATTTCGAGGGACACCGGACCGTTGTAGCCGCTGCGGACCAGATGGCCCATGAAAGTCACGAGGTCGAAGGCGCCTTCACCCGGGAAGACGCGGTAGTGGCGGCTCCAGGACAGTACGTCCATGGACAGCTCGGGTGCGTCTGCCAGCTGGACGAAGAAAATCTTCTCCGCCGGGATCTTTTCGATCGCTGCCGGATCCCACCGCCGGGACAGAATATGGAAGCTGTCCAGGCAGGTTCCCACGTTGGGGTGGCCGGCCAGTTCAACGATGCGCCAGGCGTGTTCGAAGTCGCTGACATACCGGCCCCAGGCAAGCGCCTCGTAGGCAAGCCGCACGCCGTAGCGGGCGGCGGTTTCCCCCATGAGGCGCAGCTGGGCCGCGGCCACCTCGTCGTCGTCGATCGTGGCAGTGGCGACGTTGCTGCACACCAGCATGGTGTCGATGCCAAGCCGGTTCATGAGGCGGAACTTTGCCTCGGCGCGGCGCAGGTTTTCCGCGAGGACCTCCTCGGAAACTCCCTCGAAGTCGCGGAACGGCTGGTAGAGGTCCAGGGTAAGGCCCAGCGAGTCCGCCAGCTCCCGGATTTGTTCCGGTGTGGACGGTGAAACCACCAGGTCCTGCTCGAAGATTTCGACGCCGTCGAAACCAGCGGCTGCACAGGCACGGAGCTTGTCCTCCAGGGTTCCTGACAGGCAGACCGTGGCAATCGACGTACGCATGGAGAATCCCTTCCGGCTCAGAGGCCGTTGCTTACCATTTCCAGGAAGTGTGCCCGCATGCGGGCCGGGTCCGGCCTGATGCCGGTGATGAGTTCAAAGGCATCCACTGCCTGGCCTACGGCCATGTGTCCGCCGTCCAGGACACGGCAGCCCATTGCTTCGGCCGTTTCAATGAGCTGGGTGCGGACCGGACGGTAGATGACGTCGGCAACCCAAAGTTCGGGCCGCAGCAGGGCAGGATCCACCGGCATGCCGGGGTGGGAGTGCATGCCAACCGGGGTGGCCTGCACAAAACCGTCCGCGGCAGCGAGTGCGCCAGCGAGGTCAGCGCTGGTTCCGGCAGCGACATGCGCCTCCGGGAAGAGCACGGAGAGTGCCTGGACGCGTTCTTCCACGCGGACCGGGTCCAGGTCCACCAGGGTGAGCTGGCTGACGCCGGCCTTCAGGAGCGCATAGGCGACGGCCGCACCGGCGCCGCCGGCGCCAAGCTGGACTACCTTGTCCAGGGCAGTGCCGGGCAGGCCCTCGCCCAGCGCCCTGCCGAAGCCCGAGTGGTCCGTGTTGTGGCCGATGAAACCGGAGTCTGTCACCAGGACGGTGTTCACGGCACCCAGCCGGGCGGCGTCGTCGGACACCTCGTCAAGATGTTCGAGCACCAGCTGCTTGCAGGGATGGGTGACGTTGAAGGCGTTGAATCCGAGGTCGCGGCCGTAGCGCAGGAGATCACCAACCTCAGTGCCGCTGCGTCCGCTGACCGAAAGATCCACCGGGCGGTACAGGTACCGCAGTCCGTTCTCCTCGGCCTCCCGCTCGTGCATGGGCGGTGTGAGGGATGCTGTGATCCCCTCGCCGATCAGCCCGACAAGCCAGGATTCGGTGGTGGTGCTCAAGTGGTTCTCCCTTCTGTGCCCGCAGCGGGCTAGGCCCACGGTACCGGGCTGTTCATAAAATGCACAACTGTGCGTATATCGCACATATGTGTTGCATCTGACAATGACGCGGGTTACATTGTGGTGTTCGCATGAAGCACTGCTGTGCGTTTTTCGCACACAATCCCTGGAGGCCCACTATGAGCGCTGCACCGACGCAGTCCGCCCAAGCCACCGCGAAGACCCCGAAGAAAGCCGCTGCGGCGAGCTTCATGGGCAGCGCGGTGGAGTACTACGACTTCTTCATTTTCGGCACTGCCGCCTCGCTCATCTTCCCGTACGTGTTCTTCCCGGACGCTGACGCCCAGGCGAGCATCATGTCCCTGGCAACCTTCGGCTTTGCCTACATTGCCCGCCCCGTCGGCGCAGTGATCCTGGGCCACTTCGGTGACCGGGTGGGCCGCCAGAAGATCCTCATGTTCACCCTGATTCTCATGGGTGCCTCCACCTTCCTGATCGGCTGCCTGCCGGACTTCAACACCATTGGCTGGTGGGCTCCCACCCTGCTGGTGCTCTGCCGCCTGGCGCAGGGCCTCTCCGCTGCCGGCGAGCAGGCCGGAGCCAGCTCCATGACGCTGGAGCACGCTCCGGACGGCCGCCGCGCCTTCTTCACTTCCTGGACCCTCACCGGCACCCAGGGCGGTCAGATCCTCGCCGCTATGGTCTTCATTCCCGTCATGGCCCTTCCGGACGACATCAAGTACGGGATTGGCTGGCGTATTCCGTTCTGGCTGAGCGCCGTGGTTGTTGTGGTCACGTACTTCATCCGCCGCACCCTGCACGAAACCCCCACCTTCCAGGAAGCCAAGGCGAACAACCAGATTGCCAAGCTGCCGGTAAGTGACCTGCTCAAGCACCACTGGCGCGACGTACTGCGCGTTATCTGCTGTGCTTTCATCGCCGCTGTCTCCACCGTTTACGGCACCCTGGCCATCAAGTACGGCACGGAGGTGGGGAACGTCGACGCCGCCATCACCCTCTGGCTCGTCGTCGCCGGCAACATTGCCGCCCTGTGCACCCAGCCGCTGTTCGGCATGGCTGCCGACCGCTTCGGCCGCAAGCCGGTCTTCATTTACGGCGCCCTTTCCAGCGCTGCCGTGATGCCGTTCTACCTGCTCTCCATGGAGTCCGGAAACTCCCTGCTGCAGTTCACTCTCTCGGTAGTGGTCTTCGGCTGCGGCTACGCCGCCGCGAACGCCGTCTGGCCTTCCTTCTATGCCGAAATGTTCAGTGCCAAGGTCCGTTTCTCCGGTCTGGCCATCGGTACGCAGCTGGGCTTCCTGATGGCCGGTTTCGCGCCGTCGATTGTTGCTGCCCTGGGTGGCCTGGAGCCGGGCGGCTGGGTAGTGATCAGCTGGTTCACGGCTGCTATTGCCGGCATTGCCTCGATCTCCGCGCTGACCGCAAGGGAATCCTTCCGCATCCCGACCGCCGAACTTGGGCTGAAGAAGTAGCCGCGGACGCATAAGCGGCCGGCACTGCGCATCCGCGCGGTGCCGGCCGCCTGCGTTAACCCCTCTCGATGCTGTTCAGCCGGCGTCCATCCGGCGCTGCCGCCGGGCCGTCCAGGCGAGGTAGCCGCCCAGCGCTCCGGTGGAGGCCAGGCCCGCACCCATCAGCGGCGCCTGCCAGCTGCGCCAGCGGTCGGCGTCACCCAGCGTGAGCTCACCGACGCCGCGGATAAAGGCTGCCGCGAAAATGGCGGCGACCATGCGGTTGCCCACCCGCTCCAGCCGTTCCACCAGCGGAACCAGGTCCCCGGCCCGCAGATGCACCTCCATTCCCTCAAAGTCGAGGGTATTGATGAGTCGCTGCAGCTGTCCGGGCAGCTCGGTTCCCAGCTCCAGCAGCTCTCCCCCGGCCTTGCCCAGCCTCCTGGCATAGGCTGCCGGGTTCAGCTGCTGAGCGGTCATGCGCCGGGCGTAGGGGGCGAGCGTCTTGCCCATGCTGAAGTCCGGGTCCAGGACCTCCCCCATGCCTTCGGTCATGATCAGCATCCGCAGCAGGAGGGCAATCTCCGCAGGCAGCTGGAGGTGGTGGTTGCGGATGATCGCCAGGCCGCTGGTAATGATGCGGCCCACGGGTGCATCCCCGAGGGTCCGGTTGGAGTACAGCCGGATCAGGCCGGAGAGATCCATCCGGAGCTTGATCCGGTCCGGGCGGGTCCGCGAGACCGTCATCCGCATCAGGGCGGTTGCCATCCGCTCCGGGTCCTTGCGGATGACGGCGACGAACAGCGCCGCAAGCTGCCCGCGGAGCTTGTCATCCAGTTCCCCCACCATGCCGAAGTCGATCAGCCCGATCTGGCCGTTCGACTGCACGAAGATGTTGCCCGGATGCGGGTCTGCGTGGAAGAACCCGTCCTCGAAGACCATCTGCATTTCAGCGTTGGCCGCAGTGACAGCCAGGGATTTCCGGTCCAGCCCGGCGGCCTCGAGCGCCTTGGTGTCGGTGACCTTCATCCCGTAGAGGCGCTGCATGGTCAATACCTTGGAGGTGCTGTGCTCCCAGTAGATATGCGGGATGACCACGGCGTCGTCATTCTCGAAGTTGAGGGCGAACCTGTCCGCGTTGTGTCCCTCCTGCACGTAGTCCATTTCCTTGCGCAGGGTGTCAGCGAATTCGTCCATAAATCCCTTGACGTCATAGTCCCTGGCAGCTTCCCAGTGCCTGCCGGCGTAACTGGCCAGGGACTGCAGAATGGACAGGTCCGCCTCGACTTCGGGCACAATTCCCGGACGGCGGACCTTCACCACCACTGCAGAGCCGTCCTTGAGCGTGGCCGCGTAGGCCTGCCCGATGGACGCACTGGCGATGGGGGTGATGTTGAATTCCGCGAAGACCTCCAGAGGATCGGCGCCCAGTTCCTGGCTGAGTGAAACCCGCACATCATCCCAGGCGGCCGGCGTGGCGGAGTCCTGGAGCTTGGCCAGTTCATCCATGTAGGCGGGCGGCAGCAGGTCCGGGCGGGTGGAAAGCAGCTGTCCCAGTTTCACGTAGGTGGGTCCCAGCTCCTCCAGTGCCCGGCGCAGGTATTCCGGGCTTGCCATCCGTCCTGTCTCGGCACTGCTGTCCTCCCTCCGCCGGAACGGCAGCCAGGATTCCAGTCCGGACACCGAAACCAGATAGCCCAGGCCGTTGCGGTAGAGGATTTCCGCCATTTGCCGATAACGGTCGAAACGGGTCTTCATCGCCTTCTTTCCGTTGGGCCTGCCACGGCAGTGCAGTCCAGTGCAGTGCCGTGCGTTAACGGAACGATAGTCCTTCGCCTTGTCCGCGCAACAGGGACCGGCCCGGCCCTCCTGCAGTCCGGACCTGCATCCGCAGTGCGATCTTCCGCAGTGTCCGTCCTCACGCCTAGGCTCAGGCACCCCGGCGGGAAGCACCAGGACAGACGCCATGGCGGGACGGTTACTGCGGGGCCCGTTCCTGCTCGCCGGTGTCCGGGACGGGCGCACCGCGCTCTGATGCCGCCGCGGCAACGGTTCCTGCGCCCAGGAGTGCACCGATGCTCACGCACACGGCCAGCAGCGGAAGCGTCCAGCTTCCCGATGCGTCGTGCAGCGTGCCGAGCGCAACCGGACCGGCCGCCGCAATCAGGTACCCGCCTCCCTGCACCATGGCGGAGAGCTGACCCGCTTGCCGGCCGGAGCCGCCCAGTCGGACGAGGATCAGGAAGATGACCGTGATCCCGGCCCCCTGGGCTATGCCGCCGAGGGTAACCCACACGGCCCACCCGGCTGGTGCCAGCAGCAGTCCCGTTGGCAGCGCGGCCCAGGCGGCGGAGGTAAGCCAGAGCAGGGACCGGGTGCGCATCCGGCGGGCCAGCAGGGGAACAGCGAGTGCGCCCACAATCGCCGGGCCCTGGAAGAGGGAAGCCCCGGCCCCGGCAGCTGCCGCGTCCAGTGCCAACAGGTCCGAGAGCAGGGTGGGCAGCCAGGTGGAGACGGCATAGAAGGAGAACGCCTGGCCGCTGAAAGCGACGAGCAGCAGCCACGCGACCGGACGGCGCCAGACTGGCGGGTCCTGCTGCTGTGTCGGCTGTGCCTGCTGGCCCTGTGCAGCCGGCGCGGAGGCGGCTGCGGGATCCGCTGCAGCGTTCTTTGCTTTTCCGCCGGCGGCCCTCGCCCTGGTTCCTCCCAGCAGGAAGTCCCGCCAGCCCACCAGCGCGAGCCAGGCGAGTGCTGCTGCGATTGCCAGCACACTCCAGACCGCCATGGCAATACGCCATCCGAAGGCATCCGCCAGCGGTGCGGTCAGGATCAGGGTGGTCATCGATCCGATGTTCATGGCCGCGGTGTAGGTGCCGGTCACCAGCGGTACCCGTGCGAGCGGAAAGTCGCGGCGGATAATTACCGGCACCAGCACGTTGCCGACGGCGATCGACGCACCGATCAGGACTGTTCCGGCCAGGGCCAGCCCGGTTCCGCCGGCCGAGCGAAGCAGCGTCCCGGCCAGAATGCCTGCCAGACAGAACGCTATCGCCTGGTCAGGTCCGCCGCGGCGAAGCAGCGGGAGCGCCAGGAAGGAGATAACCCCAAAGCAGGCTATGGGCAGCGCGGTCAGCAGGCCGGAAGTCTGGACGGACATGCCCAGCTCGGACTGCAGAACGTCAAGAATGGGCGACGGCGCCACAATCGGTCCGCGGAAATTCAGGGCAATGAGCACCACACCGGCGAGGGCACCCCAGAATACCGTCCGGGCGGAGCGCCGGCGGCCGTTACGACCGGTGCCGGCGGGACTGTGTAGGTGCATACTGCCGTGTTTCCTTTGTATCCGGGATCAGCAGCCGGCACGGCAGCCTGACGTGATTCTCTCACCGGCGGGTCAGTTCCGTGCGCCAGGCACGCGGAACGCCCCGGGCATTGCTGCCCGGGGCGTTCGACAGGTTCTGCCGTAGTGACCGGCGTCGGGCAGACCTTCCCGGAACTGCGGCTGCGTTTCCTAGAACTGCTGCTGCGCCTTGGGCGGGTAGGCAGGCAGGTGATGGGTGGGCAGCCGGTCTCGGTTGTACGTGACCGTGGTGTAGCCGTGCGGTGCAGGGCGGCCGTTCTCGTCGAGGTTGACGAAGACTATGCGCTCGATGGTCAGGATGCTGGAGCGGGTGATCATGTTCCGCACCTCAGCGCGCATGGTCAGGGACGTCTTGCCGAACTTGGTGGCGCAGAGTCCCATCTCGATGAGGTCGCCCTGCTGTGCGGAGCTCACGAAATTGATTTCGGACATCAGTTTGGTGACGACCCGCCCGTTGCCCATCTGCAGGATTGCATAGATGGTTGCTTCTTCATCGATCCACCGCAGCAGCGAGCCGCCGAACAGTGTTCCGTTTGCGTTCAGGTCTTCAGGCCTGACCCATTTGCGGGTATGAAAATTGATGTCGCCAGATTCCATAATTTTCAGGTTATCCCCGCCGAACCCGCGTTTAGTGACCGGTGTGAGGGTACGCACCGGGGGCCATGCTGTCCATTACAGGCCGGCCGGCCGGGGTTTTGCCGCACTTTATCCCACGCTCCACCCTTCGTCGGAGGGAAGGACCGCACCTGTCACGGCGACCGCATCATCGCTGAGGAGATAGGTAAGCGGGGCGGCCACGGATGCGGCTTCCAGGTCCGCGGGAACCAGCGATGCGGCCGGCATCGGTCCCAGTCCGCCCAGGAATCCGTAGTTTGAGTCCAGGGAGTTCCGCGTGGGCATGGGTACCACTGCATTGACGCGGACTCCCCGCGGCGTGTAGGTGTACGCCTCGCTGCGGGTCAGGCCAATGACGGCGTGCTTCGCGGCGGTGTAGGCAGCTCCTCCGACGGAACCGCGCAGTCCCGCCTGCGAGGCCAAATTCACAATCGATCCCGCGCCGCGGGACAGCATGAGCGGAATCACCCGGCGGGACAGGCGGAAAGGTCCGGTGACATTGATGCGGAAGATGCGCTCCCACAGGTCATCGTCAACCTCATGCAGGGGTTCGAAATCGTCTGACACTCCGGCGATAAGCGCCAGGCCGTCGATTTCCCTGCCTGCCGCGGTGATAATCCGCTGGATGTCTTCTTCCCGGCTGAGGTCCCCCACCACGCCGGTGGTGCCGCGCGCCGCCGGGTTCTCCAGCAGGGCTTCCATCCGCAGGGTGTTGAGATCCACGGCGATTACGCGGGCGTCTTCCTTGGCCAGCCGCAGTGCAGTGGCCCGGCCTATCCCGGATCCGGCGCCCGTGACGATGACCGTCTTGCCCCGGAATCGTCCGGGAATAATTCCTTCTTTCCAGTTCATGGGCGAGGGCGGGGGCGCAGACGGGAAGAGGTGCGCGAGCTCCGGATTGGTAGGGGTCTCGGAGCCCTTGTTCGCCGCTTCCACAAGGAGGTTCAGCTGCTCGGCCGTCACGTTGCCCCGCGAGAGAGTGAACACCGAGGACAGCGGGAGGTCTTGCAGGGCGTAGAGCGCCCGGACATCGGTACCCCGGCGGCCCAGGACATTCAGGAGAATCGCCCGGCCTCTGGGGTCCTCCAGCCACTGTGAGATCAGCGATTCCGTGCTCAGCCGGGCAGGGTCTGCGGGCATTCTGGCATCCGTTCCCGAACCGGTCCGCCGTGCGCCGCCGTCCAGGCGGCTGCAGGTGCACCAGCCGCTGTTTCCAGGACGGTGGTCACCTTCTTCACTATGCCACGCAGCATCCGGGAACCGACAGGCACGGAACGTGTATTCGGTGGCTGCGCGGCATACCGTGGCCCGCGTGCCTCTCTAGGGCTGCTCCGCACGGACCACAGGGCCCGGTTCCAGCAGCACGTCGGCGAGGTTGTACTTCACGGGTTCATCCAGCTGGTCATAGCCGCAGCTCTCCGGGCTCCGGTCCGGCCGCCAGCGCAGGAAACTCGGCGGGTGCCGGAACCGCGGGCCCTCCATGTGGTCGTAGGCCACTTCCACCACCCTTTCCGGGCGCAGCGGCGTGAAGGACAGGTCCTTGTCTCCGGTCCACCGGCTGCCCTCGGAACTGCGCGGCGTCCGGGAACCAGGAACAGGTTCACCGCCGGACCATGGGTGGGAGGGGTCCCAGGTGACCAGCGGCTGCAGCTCGGCGAAGAGTTCGCTCCGGCGGGCCATGGGGAAAGCTCCGATGACACCCACGCTGAGAAGGTTTCCACCGCCGTCGTAAAGTCCCAGCAGCAGCGAACCGATGCGGTCTTGTCCCGACTTGTGCACCCGGTAGCCCGCCACCACGCAGTCGGCGGTCCGCCGGTGTTTCACTTTGACCATGGTGCGTTTGCCCGGCTCGTACTTTCCGTCCAGCGCTTTGACAACGACGCCGTCCAGTCCCGCCCCTTCGAACCGCTCGAACCACGCCTGCGCCGTATCCGGGTCCAGTGTCTGCCGCGTCAGGGACAGCCGCCCGCCGGCTGCGTCCAGAACCGATTCGAGCTGTGCCCTTCGTTCATGGAAAGGCTCTCCGGTCAGGTCCCGGCTGCCCAGCGCCAGCAGGTCAAAGGCCACGAACGACGCCGGCGTCTGCCCGGCCAGCAGGCTCACCCGGCTTTGTGCTGGATGGATGCGCTGCTGCAGCAGGTCAAAGTCCAGCCGGCGGCCGTCGGCGCTGATAAGAATGATTTCCCCGTCCAGCACACAGCGGCTGGGCAGACCCTGCTGAAAAGCCTCAGTGAGATCCGGGAAATAGCGGTTCAGGCTCCGTCCGTTTCTGCTCAGAATCTCCACCTCCTCCCCGTCCCGGAACACCAGCGCCCGGAACCCGTCCCACTTGGGCTCATAGGCGAAGCTGCCCTGGGGGATGCCGGCAGCCGGTTTGGCCAGCATGGGGGCAAGAGGTACAGACAGCGGCAGTTCCATGGGCGGTTCCTTACCTGGGCGGGACAACGGGACGGTTACGGCTGGGCACCACCGTAGGATGCATTTATGAGTCTGAACAGCACTTCCGGCCAGCGCACCGCCTCGGGTGCGTTTGAGCCGCACCTGCTTCATCCGGTTCACCGGATCGGAACACAGGTACTCGATTTCCGCCGGCAGGTGGCGCTGATGGCCATCATCAACCGCACTCCGGATTCGTTTTACGACGCCGGCGCCACCTTCGGCCGGCAGGACGCCATTGACGCGGCGCTGCAGGCTGTGCACGACGGCGCCGACTGGGTTGATATTGGCGGCGTGCCCTTCGCGCCCGGACCAGCACTGGACGCCGCTGAAGAAGCGGCCCGGATAGTTCCGGTTATCCGGGCCGTACGCGAGGCGTCGGACGTCATCATTTCCGCCGATACGTTCCACCCGGCGGTGGCGGAGCGGGCCATCGAGGCCGGTGCAACCGTCATCAATGACACCACGGGGCTGCACGATCCGCAGCTGGCGCGGGTGGCGTCGCAGGCCGGGGTTCACCTGGTGGTGACCCACAGCCTGGCTGCGCCGCGCACCGTCTATCCCCGGCCACAGTACTCCGACGTGGTCTCCGAAGTGGCCGGGTTCCTGCGCAGCCGGGCGGCCTACGCCCAGGACCTCGGTGTGGCTCCGGACCGGATCATCATCGACCCGGGCCATGACCTGAACAAGAACACCCTGCACTCCCTCCAGCTGACCCGCAGGCTCGCCGAAATCGCCGGCATCGGTTTCCCTGTGCTCGCTGCTGTCTCCAACAAGGATTTCATCGGAGAAACCCTGGACGAACCCAAGTCCGAGCGCGTGGAGGGATCCCTGGCAGCCGCCGTGGCCAGTATCTTCAACGGTGCCCGGATCCTGCGGATGCATAACGTCCGCGCCGCCTCCCGCGCCATCCGGATGACCGAGGCCATCCTGGGCTGGCGCGAGCCGGTGCGCCTGCAGCACAACATGGGCGACGTCAACGAGCCGGCCAAGTGAGCACGGCAGCCATCACGGCCGCGGGCTCGAATACGGAACTCGATGACGCGCAGCTGCTGGAGGTCTATGCCTGGGACACCCTGACGGCGGCAGGACGGCCGTGCTTCCGGTTCAACTTCATTGCCTCTGTGGACGGTGCGGTAAGTTTCAACGGCCGGTCAGGGGAACTGGGGGACGGCGCCGACCGCCGGGTTTTTGAGCTGCTGCGCTCCACGGCTGACACCATCCTCGTAGGTGCCGGTACCGTACGGGCGGAGGGTTACGCCGGGGCGCTGCTCTCCGCACGTTCCCGGGCCTGGCGCACCCGCCGCGGGCTTTCTGCCCATCCCGGCATCGCCGTCGTCTCCGCGTCCCTGAACTTGGACCCGGAGTCGGATTTCTTCCGGCAGGCGCCGGTGCGTCCCGTGGTCATCACTACCGCCGGCGCGGCGGAATCCCGCGGATCAGCCCTGCGGGGAGTTGCCGACGTCGTCATTGCCGGGGACCGGAGCGTTGAGCCGGCGCGGGCGGCAGCCGAGCTGGCAGAACGCGGGCACCTCCGCGTTCTGTGCGAGGGCGGGCCGCAGCTGTTCGGGTCCTTCCAGGCAGCGGGGCTGGTGGACGAGCTGTGCCTCACCCTGGCGCCCGTGCTGGCAGCAGGCCCGGCCGGGAGGATCAGCGCCGGTGCACCGGAAGCGGACCTGGCGCGGCTGCGGCTCCGGCATGTCCTGCGTTGCGGGGACACGCTTCTGCTGCGGTACTCAGCATAGAAGGCGACGCGCCGCCTAGAAGTTGATCATGTGGCCGGTAAGGCCGTGGAACGCCTCCTGGAGCGCTTCGCTGAGGGTTGGGTGCGTGTGGACGTTGCGGGCCAGTTCCGACGCCGTCAGGTCCCATTTCTGGGCCAGTGTCAGTTCAGGGAGCAGCTCGGAGACGTCGGGTCCAATCAGGTGCCCGCCCAGCAGTTCCCCGTAGGCGGAGTCCGCGATGAGTTTCACGAATCCAACCGGTTCTCCCAGCCCGTGGGCCTTTCCGTTCGCCGTGAACGGGAAGGTGCTGACAACGACGTCGTGTCCCTCGTCATTGGCCTGTGCCTCGGTGAGTCCAAAACTTGCTATCTGCGGCTGGCAGAACGTAGCCCGCGGCATCATGCGGTAGTCCCCCAGCGGCATGGTCTCGGCGCCGGCGATGGTCTCCGCCGCCACAACTCCCTGTGCCTCCGCCACGTGGGCCAGCTGCAGCTTGGCGGTCACATCGCCGATCGCGTAGATGTTGGGAACGCTGGTGCGCATGTAATCGTCAATGGCAATTGCACCGCGGCTGGTCACTTCAACCCCGGTGCTTTCCAGGCCGTAACCGTCCAGCCGCGGGGCGAAGCCCACGGACATCATGACCCTGTCTGCCTCGATGGACTGTTTCCCGCCGTCCTTGTCCGTATAGGTAACGGTGACCGAGGACCCGTTGTCCGTGACGGTTTCCACCTTCGCCGAGGTATGGATCGGGATGCCGAGCTTTTTGTACTGTTTTGTGATTTCCTTTGAGACGTCCGGATCCTCATTGGGCAGCGCGCGGTCCATGAACTCAATGATGGTGACGTCCACGCCGTAGCTGCGCAGCACATAGCCAAACTCCATGCCAATCGCTCCGGCGCCCACAATCACCATCTTTTTGGGCAGGTCGCGGCTGAGGATCTGGGTTTCATACGTCACGACATTCTCGCTCAGCTCCACTCCCGGAAGCAGCTTGACGGTAGCACCGGTGGCGATAATCGCGTTCTCAAAGGTAATGGTTTCGGTGTTGCCGTCTGCGAGTGCCACCTCGATGGTGTGCGCGTCCTGGAAGACCCCGTGGCCGTCATATTCGGTGATCCTGTTCTTCTTCATCAGGAAGTGGACGCCCTTGACCCGGCCGTCAGCAACCTGCCGGCTGCGGTCGAAGGCAGCTCCGTAGTCGAAGCTCACCTCGCCGTGCATCCCGAAGGTATCGGCCTGGCGGGTGAAGATCTGCGCGAGCTCCGCGTTGCGCAGCAGCGCCTTGGACGGAATGCAGCCCACGTTCAGGCAGACCCCTCCCCAATACTTCTCCTCGATGACTGCAACGCTAAGACCCAGCTGCGCGGCGCGGATCGCGGCAACGTAGCCGCCGGGTCCGGCTCCCAGGAGAACGACGTCGTAGTGTGCACTCATGCTGGCTCCTCAATTGTGAACGGAAGGCTTGTGGAACAGTACCGGCTTAGATGTAGCCGCGGTACCCCTCCCAGGCGCGGCGCCGCTCGGGGAAGGGGTCGGATTCAATCCGGTCTTCACGGTCAAAGACCCTTGTCTGCCGGTGCTGTTCCTCATAGCGCGGCCAGTCCTCGCCGGGAAGATGCCGGTGCGCCAGGCTGAGCAGGGAACCCTGGAACCGGCCGGAGAGTTCGCGGAGTTCGTCCATGCCGCCGAGCAGGGACAGCGCGCGCATGGTCCGCTCATTGGTCTCGCCGAAAATAACCGGGACGTCAAAGGCGTGGGTCGCACCGAAGCCAAGCAGATTCATCAGGCGGGTGGCGTAGTCATACCGGTAGATCCAGGTGGGAGCTACCTTCGAGTGCCCCTCGGCAACCAACTGGCTGGGATACCAGAAAACCAGGTCGCCGCTGATTTCCACGGACTTGTCCCGCGACGGATACCCCGGATAGGCCGCAGTCACCCGTTCCAGGGCGTCCGGATCCGTGCCGGCGAACATGCGTTCCAGCCGGGCAGGCGTCGAGGGGAGGATGTTGTCCAGCTTGGCGAACAGGGCACCCTCCTGGGCCATGGTCCCCAGAACCAGGGGTTTCGGCGAGGATTCGCCGTCCAGGTAGGCGTCGATGGGATGCCGAGGCAGGAATTCGCCGTCGATCACCGGTGAAACGCTCAGCGTGCCCGGCTGCTGCACCGGTCCAATCTTGGTGGTCATTTTCTGGATGGCGCTCACGAGCTTCGCCGCCGGAATGCTGGAGAGCACGTCCGCGGCACGCGACTCATCCACCCTGAGGATTTCCAGCAGGTCCAGCGCCCACCGTTCGTGCATGTCCGGGTAGTAGGCGCCGGCCGGAGCAGGACTCTGGGCAAAGGCCTTGTGGAAGTAGGGTGCCGCGGAAGGGATGCACATGAGTGCGGTGACGGAAATACCCCCGGCGGACTCTCCGAAGATGGTGACGTTGTCCGGGTCCCCCCCGAACGCCGCAATATTCTCCTGGACCCACGCCAGTGCCGCCACCTGGTCCCGCAGGCCAAGGTTTGAATCGAACCGGCGCTGCGGAGTCGAAAAGGAGGTGAAGTCCATGAACCCCAGGGCACCGATGCGGTAGTTGAGGCAGACGTAGACCACGTCCCCGCTGCGTACCAGGTTCGCCCCGCGGTAGGTCCGTACTGCCGAGGAGCCGGAGCTGAACGCCCCGCCGTACAGGTAGACGAGAACCGGCAGGCCGGTCTGGTCCTGGTCCAGGGGTGCGCTGACGTTGACCGTGAGGCAGTCCTCGCTCATGAGCGGCCGGCGCCGGGACCCGGTCAGTGCCAGCCCGCGGGACTGCGGCGGAATAGCGCCGAACTCGGCAGCATCCCGGATACCAGTCCAGGGTGCGGGGGGTTGGGGTGCCCGCAGCCGGAGCTCACCCAGCGGCGGCGCAGCGTAGGGAATGCCGCGCCAGGTACGCACCCCGTCTTCCACAATGCCGCGCACCCAGCCGTGCGATGTTTCCACCTCGAGTGACGATAGATCCAGGGACATACGCTTACCTGCTTCCGCCCGGCGGCGCGGTACCTGTGCCCCGGCTCGGGTGGCTTTTGGGGCCGGTTCCGCGCTTATCCACGATAGACCCCCGGGCAGGCCGGAACCAGAGGGAAGGGCGTCCCGCTGCCGCGGGCGGCTGGATCTGCGTGCGGCCTGTCTACCGTGTCCGGGACTGGCGCAGCAGGTAGATGTGTACCGCTGCTTCCTTGAGGCAAAGCAGGGCGACGGCGGCCACGTTGAGCAGGATTTTGGTAGACGTATCCCAGCTGGCCAGAACGCACAGGGTCCACACGGTCAGGAAGACGGCGGCGTCCATTCGGCGCAGTGCGCCTACTCCGGCATTCCGTCCCGTCCCACGCCCCATGGATTGGGGCTGGGCGGGCAGTGCTGCGCCTATCAAAGCCATCGCAACTTCTTCCCCCCCGCGGCGCGGCGGTACTGCCATCAGGTTATTGGCAGCTGCCGCCCTTTAGAGAACTTTTATCACATCCGCCGGCCACTCACGCAGTTGCCGGCTGCAGGACCTTCTGACGCGCTTAACGTTCTGCAACACTGCCGTCTGTGACCGCCCACAGCCGGTCCAGCCGAACGTTTTGGAGCATCCGCCGGTCGTGGGTGACCAGGAGCAGTGTCCCTGTGTAAGACTCCAGCGCCTCCTCAAGCTGTTCGATGGCAGGCAGGTCCAGGTGGTTGGTGGGTTCGTCCAGGATCAGCAGGTTCACCCCGCGTGCCTGCAGCAGGGCCAGTGCCGCCCTGGTCCGTTCGCCCGGGGACAGCGCCCCCACCGTGGTGGCCGACTGGTCCGCTTTGAGGCCGAACTTGGCCAGCAGGGTCCGGACTTCCCCGGCGTTCATTTCAGGCACACAGGCCTCGAACGCTGCAGCCAGGGGTTCACCGGCCGCTAGCTGGGTGCGCAGCTGGTCAATCTCTCCCAGCGCCACACCGGCGCCCAGTGAGGCCGTTCCGGAATCCGGTACCAGCGTGCCCCGCAGCAGTGCCAGGAGGGTGGACTTGCCGGCGCCGTTGGGGCCGGTGATACCAATCCGTTCGCCGGCGTTCACCTGCAGGGACACGGGACCGAAGGCAAAGTCCCCGCGGCGCACGGCGGCTTCATTCAGGACAGCTGCCACCGTGCCGGACCGCGGAGCGGCAGCGATCGAGAACTGCAGCTGCCACTCCTTCCGGGGTTCCTCCACCTCATCCAGCCGGGTGATGCGGGATTCCATCTGGCGGACTTTCTGGGCCTGCTTCTCAGAGGACTCCATGCTTGCCCGGCGCCGGATCTTGTCATTGTCCGGGGACTTGCGCATGGCATTGCGCACACCCTGTGAACTCCATTCACGGGTGGTCCGTGCCTTGGCCACCAGCTCGGCTTTCCTGCCGGCGAACTCGTCATAGGCTTCGCGGGCGTGGCGCCGGGCCACTGCCCGTTCCTCCAGGAATGCGTCGTACCCGCCGTCGTAAACTGCCACCTGGTTCTGGGCCAGGTCCAGCTCCACGATTCTGGTGACACAGCGGGCCAGGAACTCGCGGTCGTGGGAGACCAGCACCACCCCGCCCCGCAGCTGGCGGACGAACTCTTCCAGCTTGGCAAGGCCGTCCAGGTCAAGGTCATTGGTTGGCTCGTCCAGCAGTACGACGTCGAAGCGGCTTAGCAGCAGGGCAGCAAGGGCAACACGGGCTGCCTGGCCGCCGGACAGGCCGGTCATCAGCGCATCCGGGCCTACTTCCAGGCCCAGTTCCGCCAGTACTGCGGGCATCCGTTCATCCAGGTCCGCTGCACCGGAGGCGAGCCAAGTGTCCAGGGCGGCGGCGTAATCATCCTGCGCCTGGACCGATTCTGATTCGAGCCCTTCCGCGGCGGCTTCCATGGCGGCAGTGGCTGCGGCGGCACCGGTGCGGCGGGCAATATAGCCCGCCACCGTTTCGCCCTCTACCCGTTCGTGTTCCTGGGGCATCCAGCCGACGAACGCGTCGGTCGGGTGGCGTTCGACGGTTCCCTCAAAGGGTTCTGCAGCGCCGGCGAGCAGCCCCAGCAGGGTGGACTTGCCGGCACCGTTGGAGCCGACTACGCCCACTACGTCTCCAGGGGCAACGGTCAGGGAGAGGCCCGAAAAGAGGACACGGTGGGCGTAACCGCCGGAAAGGCTGCGGGCTACGAGAGTGGCGGTCATGCCCTTAATCTTAGGCGCCGGGGCCGGCACCTCCGGACCGGCCCGGGACAGCCCTAGCGGTAGCCGGGGCAACCGTTCCAGGCCCGCCGGCGGACGGAGCGCGGATCGAGCTCAATCCGGTCGTACCGGTCAAATATCTTGGTGCGCCGGGACGTCGGTTCATAGTTCGGCCACATCGGTCCCGGGGCACCGCTGCGGGCAAAACGCAGGAGCGCCGACTGGAACCTGTGTCCAACATTCATGGCGGTCCGGCGGTTGCCCATGCTCAGCAGGATCCTGCCGGTACCAGTGCTGTAGGTGCCAAAGAGTGCCACCAGATCCATGCCATGTGTGGCCCCCAGCCCCGCCGTGCGTGCCGCCCGCGGCGCGTAGTCGAACCGGTAGGACCAGGTGGGTGCATGGCCGGAGTGGAACTGTGCCGCCTGGACGCTGGGGTGCCAGAACACTGCGTCACCGCCGAGTTCCACGGCCTGCCGGCGGTGGGGGTAGCCCGGGTACGCCGCGGCAACCCGCGCCAGACTGCCCGGCTCCGTCAGCTCGAACATCCGCTCGATCCGCTGCGGGGACGTGGGCAGGATGTCGTGGAACTTGCTGAACAGAGCCCCCTCGTTTTCCATGGTGCCGATCACCATGGGCACTTTGTGTGCCAGCCCTTGCTCCAGCGCTTCCAGCGGGTGGAGCGGAAGCAGGGACCCGTCCACAACCGGGGCGGGGCAGAGCGCGCCAGGATTCTTTTCGGAGGTGATTCTTCCGCTCAGTTCCTCCTGGGCTTTCACCAGGGCACCTGCCGGGAGACGGGACAGTGTTTCAGCCGCGCTGCCCGGGCCGGCTCCGAGCAGTTCCAGGAACTGATCCGCCCATTCGGCTGAGAGCTCTGTCCCGTAGGCTGCACCGGCAGCCGGACTCTGCAGGAAGGTGCGGTGGAAGAGTCCGGAAGCTGCCGGTACGCACATGAGGGTCAGTGCCGCCGCAGCCCCGGCGGACTCGCCGGAGAGTGTTACGTTTTCCGGGTCGCCGCCAAAGGCTGCGATGTTGCGGTGCACCCATTCCAGGGCGGCCACCTGGTCAGCCAGCCCAACATTCACGTCGAAGGTTCGGCTTGGCGTTGAGTAGGCGCGGAAGTCCATGAACCCCAGCGCCCCGAGGCGGTAGTTCATTGAAACAAACACCACATTGCCCGCCGCAGCCAGCTCTGTGCCGTCGATCAGGTCCATGGCAGCTGAACCCGAGGTGAAGGCGCCGCCGTGAATAAAGACCACAACGGGCAGCGGTGCTTCAGCCCGCGTCACCGGCGCTGCGATATTGAGCGTGAGGCAGTCTTCACTCATCGGCGTTTTTGGGTCCGCCCCCGGCAGCAGCCTCCGCGTCCGCTGCGGAGCCCAGGCGCCAAAGCTGACGGCCTCCAGGAGTTCGCTGCGGTGCTCCGGTGGAAGCGGCAGCCTGAGCCGCCGATCCCCCACCGGGGGCTGCGCATAGGGAATTCCCCTCCAGATCCGTGCGCTGCCGGCCTGACGCCCGCGGACGGGTCCTTCGGTGGTTTGGACGGTGAGATCTGCTTCCGCAGTGGCCGTAGGCATAGGGGTCCTTTCACCAGGGTGCCCGGAACTTGCCACGGGGGTGCCGGGCACTTTCGGATACTAGTTCCCGTCCGCAGGGCAGACCATCCCCGGAACGGATACCGGAGCTTCCGGGACGGGATCGGCTTCCGGACGCAGTCGCCTCGACGACCGCGGTTCAGCCGGCGGCAGAACAGGCCGCGCCCGGGACCATCAGTATGCTTATGCTTTCCTGTACGACCCCCAATGAGAGGAGCAACATGGCACGCGTGGCAATTATTGGCGGACATGGCAAGGTGGCACTGCAGCTGGCAAAGGACCTTGCTGCGAACGGGCACCAGGTGTCCTCCCTGTTCCGGAACCCCGACCACGCTTCCGAGGTGGCGGCCACCGGCGCCGACCCGGTTGTCGCCGACGTCGAAAAGCTGGACGCAGCGGAGATGGCGGAGCTGCTGGGCGGCCAAGACGCCGTTGTCTGGTCTGCCGGCGCGGGCGGCGGTTCCCCGGAACGTACCTACGCCGTGGACCGGGACGCCGCGATCCGCTCCATGGAAGCCGCGGAACAGGCAGGCGTTAAACGGTATGTCATGGTCTCCTACATGGGTGCCGGGAAGGACCATGGCGTGGATCCGGACAACGGCTTCTACGCCTATGCCGAAGCGAAGGCAGCCGCGGATGATCACCTGCGCCGCAGCGGCCTGGACTGGACCATTCTTGGTCCCAGTGCGCTGACCGACGATCCAGGCACCGGACGCATCAGCACCGGCCCCGCCCAGGACGGAAGCGTTTCCCGTACGGACGTCGCAGCGGTGGCGGCTGAGGTGCTGGAGCAGCCCGGAACGGTTGGCAGGTTCATCGAGTTCATCAACGGAGACACTCCGGTTCGTGAAGCCGTGAGCTCGCAGGCTGGCGCCTAGGCGGACTCTGGCTTCAGGTGGGCCTGCCGGCGCTGCCGGCGGGCCCACCTAGGCGTCCCGGTGTGCCCCCGGCCCCGGCTCGACGGCGAACACATCGGGGGCCGTGTAGCCCGCCCGGGTGAAAGCGCGTGCAACAGCCGCGGCAACCGGTTCGGCCTCCATCCGGCTAACCAGTGCCGCTGCGGAGCCGCCAAAACCGCCGCCGGTCATGCGCGCGCCGGCCGCGCCGGCCGCCGTCGCGGTTTCCACTGCCAGATCCAGCTCCGGACAGGAGGCCTCAAAGTCATCCCGCAGCGATTCGTGGCTCGAGGCCAGCACCGGCCCGAGGGCCCGGAGCGGACGGCCTGCCTCAAGATGCGCGACGGCGGTGAGCACGCGGGCATTCTCACTGACCACGTGCCTGGCCCGCTGGTACGCCCTGCGGTCCAGACCCGGGGCCGCCAGCACTAGATCCGGCAAGGTCAGCTGCCGAAGGGACTGCACGCCGAGCAGCTCCGCGGCCCGTTCGCAGTCCTGCCGGCGTTCCGCGTAGCCGCCCGAATCGTGGGCATGGCTCACTTTGGTGTCGATGACCAGCAGTGCCAGGTCTTCGCGCGCCGGATCCAGCGGAACAAGCCTGCTTTCGCCGGTGCCGCAGTCCAGGAAGACACCGTGCCCTGCCTCGGCGAGCAGCGATGCCGACTGGTCCAGGATGCCTGTGGGAGCACCGGCGAATTCATTCTCTGCCTGCTGGCAGAGCAGCACCAGCTCCCGGACGGGCAGGCTGGATCCGGAAAGTTCCTGGACTGCCAGTGCAGCCGCGCACTCAACCGCTGCCGAGGAGGACAAGCCAGCGCCCAGCGGAACATCGGAGTCCAGCAGGATGTCCATCCCGGGCACCTGGATCCCACGCAGCCCAAAAGCCCAGTGCACGCCGGCCACGTACCGGCTCCAGCCCTCCAGCCGGCCCGGTGCCAGCCCGGAGACGGTGATTTCGGCAGCTTCCCCCTGGGCTGTGGTGGCAAGGCGGAGAAGTCCGTCCGTGCGTGGAGCCGCCGCTATCCGGGCCCGCCGGTCAATGGCCAGGGGAAACACAAAACCCTGGTTATAGTCCGTGTGCTCCCCAATGAGGTTCACCCGGCCCGGCGCAGACCAGACGCCTGCCGGCTGGTACCCGTACAGTTCCCCGAACAGTGCCTGGATGCTCATTGTTTGCCTCCCGCGCTCCCGGCAGATGAAGGTACGCTCCGCAGCCGGGCGGCCGTCTCCTCCGGGCTTACGTCGGCTATGAACGCACCCATCGCTGCTTCAGAACCGGCCAGGTACTTCAGCTTGTCCTCTGCCCGCCGCGGCGAAGTCACCTGGAGGTGGAGCCGGTAGGAACTCCTCCCCGGATGGTTCACGGGAGCCTGGTACCAGGCAGAGATGTACGGCGTCGGTGTTGGATACAGTGCGTCGATGCGGCGAAGAATCTCCGGATAAATGACAGCGAGTTCTTCCTGTTCTTCGTCGGTGAGAGAGGCCAGATCCGGAACCCTGCGGTGCGGGACCAAATGGATCTCAATCGGCATCCGTGCCGCGTAGGGTACGTAGGCGGTCCACCGGCCCCCCTGCACCACTACCCTGGTGCCTTCCTCCTGCTCACGGTCAAGCAGGTCCTGGAACAGGTCCGAGCCTGTCTCCTCAAAATGGGACTGGACTGCTTCAAGCTGGCGGAGTGTCCGCGGCGCCGCAAACGGATAGGCGTAGATCTGCCCGTGCGGATGGTGCAGGGTGACTCCAATGTCAGCACCGCGGTTTTCGAAGATGAATACCTGTTCAATTCCGGGCAGGCGGGAAAGCTCAGCGGTGCGGTGCACCCAGGCCCGGACAACAGTGCGCACCCGTTCCGGGGAAAGTCCGGCGAAGGATGCCTGGTGTTCCGGCGCAAACGCCACCACTTCACACCGGCCACCCGCCGGGGCGTCGGCGGCGGGGCCAGGTTGCCCCGCGTCAGGTTTCCCCGGATCAGGTTGCTCCGGCTCAAGTTGCTCCAGGGCGGGTTCGCCCGGTCCGGCACCCGGCCCGAAGGAGGGAAAGCGGTTCTCGAAAACGGCAACGTCGTAACTGGCGGCCGGAATTTCGGTGGCACGGCCCGGGCCGGAGGGACAAAGCGGGCACTGGGACGCCGGGGGTAGGTGCGTGCGCGTCTGGCGGTGTTCCGCGTAGGAGATCCACTCCCCCAGCAGGCGGTCGTACCGCATCCGGGGTGTGCCGGGCCGTTGCGGAAGCTGCCGGGTGTCCCGTGCCGGCACAGTAAGTTCAGGGGTGCCTGGATCGTCGAAAAAGTACAGCAGCTCCCTGCCGTCGGCCAGCTTCGTCCGCCGGGGGCCGGTATCCGCTTCCGGGCTGCCAGCCCGCGGGTTCAAACGGGGTGCCATGGCGTCTCCTCTGAATTGACGGCTGTGCAGGACTCCTACTGCGGGCCTGTGCCGAACTGCGTCGGGTGTTCGGCGTCGTGCAGACATCCCTGCGCCCTGACTCGTAAACGCCGTCCTGCGCCGTGCGGAGCCTGCCGGCTGGCCGGCCCGAGGCAAACACCTAGCCTGTGATCTTGTACTTTTCCCGGTCAGCCGCGTCCAGGTCCACCTGCTCTTCGGGGGTCATCGCAGACCCGCCACGGCTCACCGGCATCCACCAGGCGCCGTCGGGGGCCTTCTCGGGGTAGGTATCGATGCACTCGTCGATTCCTGCCTGCAGGATCTGCTGCAGGCGCCGCGTCTCCTCCTGAACAGAGGCGGCAGGATCGATCTTCAGCGGTTCGCCGATGTGGATGCGCACGGGCGTCTTCCACACGGCCTTCAGGCTCAGTCCGTGGCCGCGGGTGAGCATCCGGTGCCCTCCCCAGACCGAGACCGGGATGATCGGCACGTCGGCCTCCGCGGCCATGCGGACCGCTCCGGTCTTCAGCTGGCGCACGGTGAAGCTCCGGCTCACGCCCGCCTCGGGAAGGACGGCCAGATAATCGCCCTTGTGCAGCTTCTCCACGGATTCGGTGTAGGCCGCGGCGCCGTTCGAGCGGTCAACCACCACGTGCTCGCACCAGTCACAGACAGCGGCCACAAACTTCTTGCGTGCGGCTTTCTTGGTGACCAGATAGCGCATGTGGACCTTGAGCTGCTTCCACAGCAGGTACTCAGCGAAGACGAAGTCCAGGTAGCCAAAGTGCGTAATGGCCACGACTGCACCCTTGCCCGGCTCCACCTTGCGGTCCAGGCCGCGCACCACCCCGTCCGTGGGCAGGTGTTCCAGGCCGGAGGGGATGACCTTGATCCGGAAGAGCTTTACCGCTGCTACACCGGCGAAGACGATGGAGCGGTAGACGTACTTGTTAGGCCGGCGTTTGGGCACAGTCGACTCCTTGGCTGGGGACGGAACAGCACTGGCAGTTTATCGTCTGCCCGGTGCCGCCGGAAAAACGCTTTTCGGGCACTCCCAGCCGGGGACCGCTGCACCGGCTACCCAGCTGCCGTTGCCCGTACCAGCAGGTACTCCCAGTCCATTTCAATACCGTTCGCCGTGCCGCGTGCATGGCGTTCAGCCAGCGAGGCCAGTTCCCGGTCCAGTGCGGCGCTGCGTTCGAGGTCCTCGCCGATTCCCCGGTAAACCCCGACGACGGGACCAAAGTTTTCCTTGAAGAAGTCGCGGAAATGATCCGGGTCTTCAAAGCGGTCCACAGTGACCACCTGTTTCCGGCTTTGCCAGCCCTCGAGCGCACCCGCGGCGAACAGTCCGGCAACGTAGTCTTCCCTCCCCCACAGCGGAGGTCCCGGAACGGCGGCCTGGGCCGGCTGGTAGTCGCGCATGATCGCGATCAGCTCACCTACGAACCCCTCTGGGCTCCAGTTCAGCAGGGCTATGGTCCCGCCGGGACGGCACACCCGAACCAGCTCCGCCGCTGCGCGGCGATGGTTGGGTGCAAACATCACGCCGACACACGACATGACGGCGTCGAAGGTGCTGTCCGGGAAAGGCAGCTCTTCGGCGTCGCCCTCCAGCCAGTCCAGCTCCAGCCCCCGGCCCACAGCAATATCCTGCCCTGCCGCGAGGAGTTCGGGGGTGAGGTCCAGTGCCACGACTCTCGCACCGGTCATGGCAGCCGGGATGGACGCATTCCCCGTTCCGGCCGCGACGTCCAGGACATAGTCCCCTGGCCCGACGCCCGCCTCGGCCGCAAGAACGTCGCCGAGCTCCGGCGTCACTTCAGCTGCAACGCTCCTGTAGTTGCCCAGGGCCCACATGCGTCGGTGCTGGTCCTTGAGCTCCCGGGCCGGGTCGGGCAGGGGCTGGGGTGTTTCCATGGCTGATTCTCCTGTGCGGCGTTCCAGGCCTGGCCTGGCTGGTCCGTTCCGGCCATTCTGATCTCGCTGCTGCGGACTGTAAAGGCAACCGGAAACCTTCGGCAGGGGCACCGGGGCTGGCTATCGTTAGGTATGGCCCTTCCGGATGGTGAGGTTCCCAAGGCGTCCGACGCCGCTGTTCACGGTACTGCCGCCCCGCCGGCTGCTGAGCTCGATTCACAGCTGGGGTCCATCGACTGGTCCGTCCTGCCGCCGGGGGCTGTGCGGCTCAGCCTGGACGTGCCCAGCGGCCAGCTCGCCGCGTCCGCCATGGGCGAGCCCGGCGGGACTCCGGTGCTGCTGGTCCCCGGCGTGACCGGGTCCAAGGAGGATTTCTCCCTGCTCATGCCGTTGCTGGCGGCTCAGGGATACTACGTTCTGGCGTATGACCTCGCCGGACAGTACGAATCAGCTTCCGCCGGCCCGGAGAACCTGTCCCCGCCGCGCACCCACTACGACTATGACCTGTTTGTAGAGGATCTGTTGGCTGTCCTGGACCGGATGGGAGAACCGGCGCACGTGCTGGGTTATTCATTCGCCGGGGTGGTTGCCGAGCTGGCACTGCTGCGCCGGCCGGAGAGGTTCCGGACGCTGACGCTCATGAGCGCTCCTCCTGAACCGGGACTCGCCTTCCGGTCCGTCAGCATTCTGGGACCGCTGTCCCCGCTCATTCCCGGTCCCCTCAGCGCAGACCTGATCGTCTGGGGGGTGAAGCGGAACTTCGTGAGGGTACCGCCGTCCCGGATGGACTTTGTGCGCAGCCGGTTCCAGTACACCCGCAGGCAGTCCATCCGGGACATCATCACGCTGATGCGGGCCGTCCCTGATGTCCGTTCCCAACTGGCTGCCCAGCCCCTGCCGAAACTGGTGGCTGTGGGAGAACACGATGTCTGGCCGAACCGGATCCATGCCGGTTTCGCCCGCGCTATCCGGGCACGCCTGGCGGTGTACCGCGGCGGACACAGCCCCTGTGAAACGGCACCCAACCAGCTGGCGCGGGACCTGCTGGCCCTTTATGCGGACGCAGCTCCGCCTGCCGGACCGTAACTGCTGCCGGGCCGGTGCTCCGCCTGCCACTGCCGCCGCAGCCTGCGCCGGTCCAGCGGTCCCTGCTGGCGGAAATCCACCGCAAAGGTGGTCCAGGCCATGGAGAGCCGCCGTCCCAGGCCGGACCAGCTCTCGAGTGGACGCGCCGAGACACCCACCCGCAGCGAATCCACCCACAGCACGTCCATGTCCGGTGCAACCTGCCAGCTCAGATCCAGGTCGTCGTGGATCCTGGAACCGTTACGGTGTACCCCCTCGCGCATGCGTTTCCACATGCTTGCGGGCAGCGCGAAGTTTGATCCGAAGATCGGCGGATGGCCCATGAGCAGGTTCATCGACCAGCGGTAGCCGGCTATGTACAGGTGTTCTGCGATCCAGCGGGTGATCCGGTTGCCGCCGTAAAACGTCCCCGGACCGGTGACTACGGTGAGGGGTCTGGATTCCTCAACCAGGGTTTCCATCCGATCCAGCCAATCAGGCGGTGGCACTGAATCAGCATCCAGCCTTGCCAGCAGCTCGCAGTTTGCCGCGTCGAAACCGCAGGCCGTGGCCGCTGCTACGCCGGGCAGCGACTCGGCAACGCGGCGGACCCCTGCTGCTTCGCAGACTGCCGCAGTATTGTCCGTGGAGTCGTTGTCCACCACCACAATCTCGTCCGGTGTCCGGGTCTGCCGTGCCAGCGCGTCCAGGCACTGTTCCAGGAAACCGCCGTCGTTCCGTGCGGGTATCACTACTGAGATGGTTGCCATATCCCCTGCCCTCCGGCCTACGCAATGGTCCCACCGCCGGCGCCGGGGGTGGAAGAAGGCAGCGCGGGCCCGGGACTTCCGGGCAGCGAAAAGGGCCGGCAGGCGCCGGCCCTTTCCTGATGCTGTCCCGCTTAGAGCGTGATGGTCACTTCGTCGTAGTCGTAGCGGGGCAGGCGGTCGAACCAGGGGTTCTCGCCCGGCTTGCCCACGTTGACCACCATGAAGGTGCGGCGGCTGGTGCCGGCATGGAACTCAGCGTCAATCCCGGCGGCGTCGAAGGCGCCCATGGGACCGGCTGCGAGGCCTACGGAGCGTACAGCCATGATGAAGTAGGCAGCCTGCATGTGAGCGTTGTTGTTGCCCATGATGCTGCGCAGTTCGTCATTGCCGTCGAACATGGCCTTGCGGTCGGCAGCGTGCGGGAAGAAGGTCGGGAACCCTTCGTGCCACTCCGTATCGAAGCTGAGCACGGCAACGGCGGGAGCCGAAGCGGTCTTGCCCTGGTTTCCTTCGGCCATGTGCTTGACCAGGCGTTCGCGCGCTTCCGGCGAGTTCACCCAGGTGATGCGCATCGGCTGGATGTTCATGGACGTGGGGCCCATCTTCGTCAGGTCGTAGATGGCCCGCATCTGCTCCTCGGTCACCGGTTCGGAGCTGAACGTGTTGGCGGTGCGTGCTTCCAGGAAGAGGGTGTCGAGGGCTTCGCTGTCCACTACGAACTGATCCTGGCTGGCCTGGGTGGTGCTGTTGCTCATGAAGACACTTTCTGGTTGGCGAAGTTACCAGAATAGTTAACGCCGCTAACAGCTTCGTTCTTCCGAAACGGATGCGTGACGATGCTCACACTCAGCCTTCGGGCAGGTCCATTTTCCGCCGGCTCGGCTGTACCCGCGGCGGCTCTCCGGGCATCTTCGGGTAGTCGGGAGGAAAGGGCAGCTCCCCCAGCCCGCTGTCCAGATCCCGCTGCCACCACTGCAGCAGGATGTCGATGCTGCCGGGACGCTCGCCAAAGTCTGCCCACGGATCCCCCGTTGCCGCCAGCCTTTCCGGCACGGTCTTCACCGTGAAGTCCCGGGGATCCACGCTTTCCAGTTCATCCCAGGCAACGGGAGTGGACACCGGTGCGTGCGGCAGTGCCCGGGGGCTGTACGCCCCGGCCATGGTGCGGTCCCGGTTCGCCTGGTTGAAGTCCACGAACACTTTCTCGCCGCGCTCTTCCTTCCACCACGACGTCGTCACCTCGCCGGGCATGCGCCGCTCCAGTTCGCGGGCGGCGGCGATAACGGCGTGCCGGACATCCAGGAATTCACGGACCGGCTCAATCGGGGCGAAGACGTGCAGGCCGCGGTTGCCGGAGGTCTTGATGAAGGCTTCCAGGCCTGCTTCGGCCAGCACCTCGCGGAGGGCTGCGGCTGCGGGAACGGCGTCGTCAAAATCAGTGCCGGGCTGGGGATCCAGATCGATCCGCAGCTGGTCCGGATTGTCCGGGTCCCCTGCCCGGGAAGGCCAGGGGTGGAACACGACGGTGTTCATCTGGATGGCCCAGACTGCGGCCGCAGGTTCGTCAATCACCAGCTGCGGGTGGGAGCGCGCGCTGGGATAAACCACCGTCACGTCCCGCACATAATCGGGGGCGCCCTTGGGAGGGTTCTTCGAGAAGAACTGTTCGCCGTCGATGCCTCCCGGAAACCGCTGCAGTGAGAGCGGGCGGTCCCCGTTGGCTGCCGTGAACGCCTCGCCCACTGCCACCATGTAGTTGGCGAGGTCCAGCTTCGTGAATCCGGACTCCGGCCACAGGACACGGTCCGGACTCGAGATACGAACCTCGCGGACACCGTGGGGTCCGGGTACTGACAGGGTAGTTGCTTTGGCCGCCATGCTTCGCAGGCTACCCGCTGAGTGCCGCGCTGTCAGCGGCGGGCTGGACGCCTGCGGCTCGCGAACCGCCCGTGCACAAAGTGGTACAGGACCATTGCTGCTGCTACCAGTCCGGTAAGGACCGCATACATTCCGGAGAAACCGGTCAGCGGGATAAGCAGTCCCAGGAGGAAGGGACCCAGGCCAATCCCGGCGTCGAGAATCAGGAAAAACGTGGACGTGGCAATGCCGATCCGGTGGTCCGGAGCCACGGTGACGGCAATTGCCTGGGCGGTAGGCATCAGGGCCCCGAAGCCCATTCCCACGAATGCTCCGGCGACTGCCAGCACTGTTGCGTTTGGTGCCCACGCGAGCAGGCCCAGACCAACCGTAAAGGAGACCAGGATGGGGTACACAACGGCGTTGTCTCCGTGCCTGTCCTGCAGCCGTCCCACAATGAAGCGGGAGATGAACACGATTCCGGCGTAAATGAGGAAGAACGCCGACGCCGCAGCCACCATTTCCTTTTCCTGCCCGTAGGAGTTGAGGAAGGTCAGCACCCCTGAGTAGGCGACTCCTGTGACGAGCATGAGCGACCCCACAGCAGCTGCGCGCGGTTCAAAGAAATCAGCGGGCCGCATCCGCCACTTTGCCGCGGTTTCTGCCGCGGTAAGCGTCCGCTCCGGAAGTTTCAAGGCAAGGGCCACCAGCAGCGAGGCCGCCGCGCACACGGTGGTGACAACGTAAAGGACGCCGTAGCTGGTGCGGTCCACCAGCAGGACCGCCAGGAAGGGCCCCACGGCGGTGGCCAGGGTAGTTGAGATTCCGAAGTATCCCGTCCCCTCACCTCGCCGTCCGGCGGGAATCAGGCTCATCACCGATGCCGAGATAGCAGTACTGGCCAGGCCAAACGCCGCCCCGTGCAGCACCCGGATGGTTATGAGGACACCGAGGCTGCCTGCCGGAATGTAGAAGAGGGATGCCACGGTGTAAATCAGCAGGCCGAACAGCAGCATTCTGCGCCGGCCCACAAAGTCGAGGAACTTTCCAGCAAAGATCCGGGCAGCGAGGGCGCCCAGCACGAATGAGCCCGCGGTCAGCCCGGCGGCGGTGTCCGAAGCTCCAAAGCGTTCCACCGCATACAGGGCCATGGATGTCATCAGGAGGTAGAAGACAAGGGAGATGAAGAAATTGACGGCGATGGCCAGGCTGAATGCCCTGGTCCACAGCCGGCCCGGCACTGCGGCGTTCCGGTCCGTGCTCCACTTTGCGGGCAGGCCCGTCCTGTCCGTCTGGTTCTGGTGTTCGCCTTCTTGCGACAATGTGCGCTCCGTTTTCCGATCGGCTCCCATTAGGTTGCCTAAGCCAACTACCCAACGCTACGCCTCGCGGGCGGAAGGATGGAATTGGTTTCGGGAGGCCAGGACCTGCTGTGCCGCGCGAATTCGGGTGTTTACGGGCCACCCTTCCCTGCCGGGTGTGGCCAAGCGCATACTGCTTTCCACACCGGCTTGCACCGACCCGCAGAGAATTGGAGCTGATCAGCCATGTCCATCCAGATGAACCCCTACCTGAGCTTCCGCGACAATGCGGCTGAAGTTATGGCTTTCTACCAGGAAGTTTTCGGCGGAAGTCTCGAGAGTTCCACCTTTGGCGAGATGAACGCCAGCGATGACCCGGCCGAAGCCGGGAAGATCATGCACTCCATGCTGACCACGGACAGGGGTTTTGTGCTCATGGCTTCTGATACGCCGAACAGCATGAACCTGGACGAGGGCAGCAGCTATTCAATCTCCCTCAGCGGAGACGACGGCGATGAGCTCCGCGGCTACTGGGACAAGCTGCTGGACGGCGGCCAGATGACCCTGCCGCTGGAGCGCGCGCCGTGGGGAGACATCTTTGGGATGCTCACGGACCGGTTCGGGACAAGCTGGATGGTGAGCATCGAAGGCGACGGTTCCTAGGGCCCGCACAGTCACCGGATTCCAGGGGCTTGAGAGAACAGAGAGCTGCAGGTAGCAGCGGACTCCCGGTTCCAAGGGTTGCCCGTAGTAGCCGGCGGTCCTAGGAGCACCCGGTTTTCGCTTCTCTGGAACTGCGCAGCGCCAGGGCAGTAACCGCTCCGCCGATGCCGGCGTATAACGCTCCTAGGGGCTGGAACTCAATAACGGCTGCTTCCCAGATCTCCAGACCGACCAGTGCCGCGCCGGCCGCTGCGGAAATCAGCGGCGCCGCCGGGTGCCGGAGCCGCTGAAGGGCTCCGGCAGCCAGGAATCCTCCCCCGCACCCTGCGGCCAGAAGCAGTCCGGGCAGCCGCCAGTCCCGAAACGGCGTCCGGTCCAGAACGTGCGGACCAGAGTGCAGGAAGGATCCGCCGGGCCGCGCTGCGAGCAGCACCCCGGAGGCCAATGCTGCTGCGCCCGTACTGAATTCCAGTCCAATCAGCAGTTTTTCTGCACGCGTTCTGTTCCCGGTTTCCTGCACGCTTCGAGCCTTCCGTCCCTGGCGGCCCCGGTGCTCCTGCCCCGAACCTGGCCGCATGAACCGTCTGTCTGCCCCGACCCTACAGGCCAGCCCCGACCCTGCATGCCCGTTCCGCCCCTGCATGCCCGTTCCGGACCGGAGACGGTGAGTGCCGCCGTCGTCCATTCCCGGTCCGGAGCGGAACATGTGGATCTCTGCTTTCCGCTCCTGCCTGCGGCTTGCGTCCGGAAGCCGCGGATCCCTCGGGCGGACCTGTCGTTGGCAGGCGTGTCAGTCCTATGCTGGCTGTGGAGCCGCCGTGAACCGGCCGGTGGCCGTAGCCGGGAGGGCTGTCCCATGGAAAATACCTTCGCTGTTGCCGTGCGGGCTCCGTTTAAGGAAGCCGTGCGCCTGACCAAGGAATCCCTCGCCGCCCGTGGGTTCGACATTCTGAGCGACTCCGACTTCGCAGCACAACTGGGCCCGGACGCTCCGGATTGGATGCTTGGCTGCCGGATCCTTGGCACCTGCAACACCGCGCTGGCCGGCGAAGCCATGAAGCTGGACCGGGCGATCGGGGCCGCGGTTCCCTGCAACGTGGTGATCCGGGAAGACCCCGGGGGCACCGTGTCCGTAGTTGAAGCACTGAACCCCGGGTCCCTGGTGGATCTTGCCGGCCAGGAGCAGCTGGCCCAGGTGGTCTCACGAACGTCGGACGGACTGCAGGCTGCCCTGACGACCCTGCGTGAATCCGCTGGTCCCGCCTAGCGGCCGAGCCTCCTGGCTCCTGCAGTTTTTCCAGCAGGTCCGGGCACCAGGCGCGTAAGCTCAGCACATGGCCAGATACTTCGACATTCACCCGGATAACCCCCAGCCGCGCACCGTCAGCCAGGTAACCTCCGTGCTCCGCGACGGCGGGCTGATCGCCTATCCCACGGACTCCTGCTACGCGCTGGGTGCGCAGGTGGGCAACCGCGATGCACTGGAGAGGATCCGCTCGATCCGGGAGCTGGATTCGAAGCACCACTTCACGCTGATGTGCCGTGACTTTGCCCAGCTGGGGCAGTTCGTCCAGGTCAATAATGACATTTTCCGGGAGATCAAGGCGGTAACGCCGGGCAGCTACACCTTCATCCTGCCGGCCACCAAGGAAGTCCCGCGCCGCCTGCTGCACCCGAAGAAAAAGACCGTTGGGGTACGTATTCCCAACAACAAGGTGGTGCAGGCACTGCTGGAGGACCTCGGCGAGCCCATCCTCTCCAGCACACTCCTGCTGCCCGGCCAGGAGGAAGCCCTCACTGAAGGCTGGGAGATCCAGGACCTGCTTGGCAACCAGCTCGATGCCGTGGTGGATTCGGGATTCTGCGGCCCGGATCCGACGACGGTCATCGACTATTCCAGCGGAGTTGCCGAAGTGGTCCGCCACGGAACCGGTGACCCGTCCCGTTTCGAGTAGTCCTGCGCCGCTGCCCTCTGTACGCGGCGCACTGTAATGGACACCGGCGGGTGAATTCGCCCTCCCGCTGTTGACACCTGCTCAGGCGTGCCGAAGGGGTGAACCCACTTGATTGGGGGGAATGCGTCACCACTCGCGCACTCTGAGACGGGAAACCACAAATGAACAAGGGAAAACTGACAGTAACGACGGCGATACTGGGCGGACTGATCCTCTCCGGCTGCAGCGGCGGGGCCGGACTGGCAGGTGGGCCGCCCGATAAGGCAACGGCACCTGCCGCCCTGGAACAGGCGGGCAACCGGGACCACGGCCCCAAGAAGCCCCGGCCGGACAAGCCGCAGGCGGCCAAGAACATCATCCTCATGGTCGGAGACGGCATGGGCACGGCGCAGCGCAATGCCATCCGGCTCTCCCATGTGGGACTCACCGGCGAACTGGTGATGGACTCGCTCCCCGAACTCGGACTGGTTCACACTAATTCTGCGGATCCGGAAACCTTCGTCACCGATTCGGCGGCAGCTGCCACCACCATGTCCACGGGAGTCAAGACCTACAACGGGGCCATCGGCGTCGACCTTAACGGGCAACCGGTGCCCACCGCGCTGGAGATCGCGGCCGCCCTGGGCAAATCGACGGGACTCGTGACTACATCCCAGGTCACGGACGCCACACCGGCGGCATTCGGCTCACACGTGGCAGACCGCGGCGAGCAAAGCGAGATTGCAAGGCAGTTCCTCGAGTCCAGCCGGCCGGACCTCATTCTGGGCGGCGGCGAAGACCACTGGTATCCGGCGGGTAATCCAGGCAAGTACCCGGACAATCCGTCCGAGGATCCTGCGGAGGAAAGCACTGGAACGGTCAACCTCGTGGAGCAGGCACAGGCTGACGGCTACGAGTATGTCTGGGACGAGGCCGGGCTCCTGCAGGCACAGGGACCCAAGGTGCTGGGATTGTTCGCGAACGAGGAGATGTTCCAGTACGGAGACGACGTAGAGGAGATCTACGACCCGGTAATTCCCCTGACCACCATGACCCAAAGGGCGCTCGAGCTGCTCTCCTCCCCCGCTTCGCAGACGCGTCACGGCGGCGGCAGCGGAAGCCCGGGCAACGGCGGCTCCGAGGGCGGCTCCGAGGGTGAGGGCTTTTTCCTCCTCGTGGAGGACGAGGGCATCGACTCAATGGCCCACGTCAATGACGCCGAGCTCACTATCAAGGCCGGCATCGCCTTTGACCAGTCGGTGGCCGTGGCCAGGGACTTCGCCGAGGCCGACGGGAATACCCTGCTGATCGTCGTCGGGGACCATCAGACCGGCGGCATGACCATTGAGGCGTTCAACGACACCGAGGACGAGTCCGGGGACGGAATTTCCGCTGAAGACGGCCCGCTTCCGGTTGCGAATTCGGACCAGGTCTTCTCCGTTGACTGGACCACAGAGGGGCACACCGCCCTTGACGTGCCGCTCACTGCCATGGGGCCGGGGTCGGAAAAGCTCGGCGGGGTCTACGAGGACACGCATATTTTCGACGTGATGGTGGAGCAGATGCGTGCCGGCGTCAAGCGCTCCGGACTGGACCTTCAGTCCCACCGCGGCGGCAGGGGTGAATACACCGAAGAGTCGCTGGCGGCTTTCCGGCATTCGCTGGAGCTAGGCGTAACCACTCTGGAACTGGACACACACCTGAGCGAGGACGGCGCCGTCGTCGTCTGGCATGACGACGTCATTCTGGACACCAAATGCCGGGACACCCAGCCCGCGTCCGCCGGCGATCCGGACTTTCCCTACGTTGGGGACCGGGTGGCGGAGCTGACGCTGGCGCAGCTGAAAACCCTCGACTGCGGTTTTGCGCAGCTGCCGGGCTATCCCGAGCAGCAAGTTGCGGAGGGAAACAGGATCGCAGAGCTGAAGGACGTGTTTGCCCTGGCCCGTGAGCTGCGGGCGCGGTCCGTGGGCTTCAACATCGAAACCAAGGTTGAGGACGGCCGGGCCGGCGGCCCCGGGATGAAGGCCCTGACCCGGGCTGTGGTCCGGGAGGTGCAGCGCTCCGGAATGGCGGACCGTGTGACCATCCAGTCCTTCGACTGGTCGGCCCTGAACCTGGTTGGCAGACTGGCTCCGCGGCTGGACCGGGTGGCACTGGTTGATGATCCCGCCACGCTGGAAATCGGCCAGCCCGGCGCTGCTCCGATTTTGGGCGGGATCGATATTGACGATTACGGCGGATCCGCAGTCAAGGCAGCTGCGGCCCAGGGTTATGACGTGATCTCTCCCATCTACACCTCGGTGACCCGGCAGATGGTTGCCGAAGCGCGTGAGGCCGGGCTAAAGGTTGTTCCGTGGACAGTGAACGAGCCGGCAGCCATGAATTACCTCATTGATTTGGGTGTGGTCGGCGTCATTACCGACTATCCCACGCGGCTGAGGCTAGTGATGGAGCAGCGCGGCATTCCGCTTCCCCGGGCGTACGGGGGTTCGTAGCGGTATCGGTTCCTGCTTTTCTCCTGCCCCTGAACGACGACGGCGCCTTCCGCACTGCGGCGGGCGCCGTCATCGCTGTGTTTGCCTGCTAACTAGACTGGGGTGTGAACCGTCCGCACCACCGAAGAAGTTCTGAATGTCCCGAGGGAAGCATCATCCGCCGCGTCCGAAACCTGCCAACAGTGAAGATTTCCTGATCGCTGGGGATTTGAAGAAGGAGCGCGGGTGGACTGATACGCAGATCAAGGCATTCTTGCCGGTGCCTGACCGCACTGCAAGGAATCCGTTTTCCCGCAAGGCAGCTCCCATGAAGCTCTATGCGCGCGAACGCGTTGAAGCCGTTGAAGCTACCGAGGAATTCCGGAAAGCCCGTGAGGCGTCACGGAAGCGTCAGCTTGCTGCCAGGGAGCGTTCCCTGGCCAAAAAGAAAGAAGCTGTTGCGTCAGCGCAGGCATTGGAACTGCGGATAGTTCCTGAGCCTTGGGACGAGGTACAGCGCAAAGCCCTCGATCACTACAATTCCCGGCTGCGCCGTAAACAGTCTCCTGCCGGTCCGCGGACTTCCCAGGCCCGCCGCGACCGGATGACTGTGAACTATCTTCGGCATCAGCAGACGTCCTACGAGGAGGAGCTCAAGGAGTTCAAGGGTGTTGTCGGTGTTGGTGAGGCGTATCTGATTGTGCGTAACCGGATCCTGGATTTGATTGCCGAAACCTATCCTCCGCTCCGGACTGAATGTGAGCGCCAGAAGTTTGATGCGCCGGAGCTGCCGGACGGGGTAGTTCTGTAGGGACTGGGTGGTTTTGCAGGCCGGGTGTTGTGCGCAGGCCGGGTGCCGGGTGTTGCGCGGTTCCCGGGGGTTGCACGGTTCCGGAGCTGGGTGGTGCTGCTGGGACGCCGTGGTGCTGCAGGCTGGGGGTTGCGCACTTCCAGGCGGGTGTGCTGAAGGCCGGGTCGTGCGCATCCGGCATGGATGGTGCTGCAGGGGCGTGGTGGTGCTGCAGGCCGGGGGTTGCACGGTTCCGGAGCTGGGTTGCGCTGCAGGGACTCGGTGGTGCCGCAGGCCGGGCGTTGCGCGCCTCCGGGGCTGGTAGTGCTGACGGCCGCGTCATGCGCGCATCCGGGGAGGGCGGTGGTGCAGGCCGGCCGTTGCGGGCACCCGGGTGCTTTTGATGCCCGTCCGGGCCTGCGGGTTCGCCACCGGTAGTCCGTGCCCGATACCCCAAAAAAAGCGGGTAGAGGACCCGTAACCGGGGGTGCTGAAGGGGACCGATTTTGGCCTCGAAATGTCAGTGGCAGATGACAGTGTTAGGGGTATGAAACGTTCCTCGGAGGTCCCGTTTTCCCGGTCAGCTGACCGGGACGCTGGCGGTGCTTCGAGCACGGATCCAGGCATGAACCCTGCGGTCGGATTCTCATCTCCGTTCGGTTTCGGAATCTTCTCTGATCCGCAGGCCCACGAGACCGCCAGCACGGGCAGCCCGGACACCGCCGAGAGGCGCGATAGGCCGGACCGGTCGGACAGTGCCGACAGGCGGGACATGCCGGACGGGTCGGACAGGCCGGGCAAGGCAGGCAAAACCGGCTGCGCGGACAAGCCGGACTCAACCATCCCACCTCACGAGGTTCCCGACCCGCCGGGATTCGTGTTCCATGCCGATCCCGCCCTGGCAGATGGCACCTGGGAGGCCGCGCTTCCCGAAGGGTTCACCGGCCGGTTGTCCTGCCGTGGCCCGGAATCACTGGGGTATGAGGACACCGTGGCCGCTCTGCAGCGTCTGGGAGTGCTGATCTGCTGGGCCCAGGCCCAGCAGGCCCGTGTTGCCGCCCGGTTGGAGGTCCTCTTCGCCCGGGACATTGCTGAAGCGTCCGGGCGGGAGGAACCGGCCCTGGCCCAAAGCCTCGCCGCAGCGGAGGCATCCGCTGTGCTGAACATTCCGCATATGACGGCTCTGCAGCTGATCAGTGAATCCTCCCGGCTCT